>CAIQMJ010000666.1 GCA_903872875.1 uncultured Variovorax sp. | reverse complement strand
TGGCGCGGCTGCTGCGGGAAGAGGCCGCGCTGATCGAGGCCAGCCTGCGCCAGCAGACGACGCCGCTGCTGCGGCCCCGGGCAGCCGGAACGAAGGCGATGCATGTCGGCGCGTGACAAGGTGCTGGTGGTCGGCGCGTCGGGCGTGGTCGGCCAGGCGGTGCTGCGGCACTTCGCGGGGCTCGACGGCTGGTCGGCGGTGGCCGTTTCGCGCCGCCCGCCGGTCAACGTCCCGGCCAGCGTCGTGCATGTGGCGGTCGATCTGACCGATCGCGCCGCGTGCGAGGCGCTCTTCGGCACGATGCGCGACGTCACGCACGTGGTGTACGCCGCCGTGTACGAGAAGCCGGGGCTGGTCGGCGGCTGGGTCGACCCCGAGCAGATGCAGATCAACCTGGACATGCTGCGCAACGTGGTCGAGCCGCTGGAGCGCGCGGCGCGCGGCCTGCGCCACGTCACCATCCTGCAGGGCGGCAAGGCCTACGGCATCCATCTCGACCCGCACATCAAGGTGCCGGCCCGGGAGCGCTGGCCGCGTCATCCGCACGACAACTTCTACTGGCTGCAGGAAGACTTCCTGCGGGAGCGGCAGCCGCTGTCGGGCTGGCACTGGACCGTGCTGCGCCCGCGGCTCGTGTTCGGCGACGGCCTGGGCAGCAACATGAATCCGCTGCCTGCCCTCGGCGTCTACGCCGCGCTGCGCCGCGAACGCGGCCTGCCGCTGGCCTTCCCGGGTGGGCCGCCGCGGGTCTACCAGGCGATCGATGCCGACCTGATCGGCGAGGCCTGCGCCTGGGCCGCAACGTCGCCGGCGGCACGCAACGAGATATTCAACCTTGCCAACGGCGACGAGTTCGTCTGGCACAACGTCTGGCCGGTGATTGCCGAGGCGCTGGGGATGGAGGTCGGCGAGGCCGAGCCGCAGCGGCTGGCCGATACGCTGCCGCCGCGCGAGCCGGAGTGGGCCGCCATCGTGCAGCGGCACGGACTGAGCGCGCCGGCCGACTTCAAGTCCTTCGTCGGCCAGGGTTTCGCCTATGCGGACTTCCAGTTCGCGACCGGGCAGACCGGGCCGCTGCCGCCGTCGCTGGTGAGCACCATCAAGATCCGGCAGGCCGGATTCCACGGCTGCATCGACACCGAGGACATGCTGCGGAAATGGTTCCGCCGCTACCAGGAGCTCGGCTGGCTGCCGCGACCGTGAAGTACATGACGACCTCATTCCTCTCGAAGATCGTCCGCGGCGGTGCGCGCGCGCACGGCCGCAGCGTGCTGCTGGCAGCCCTGGCCGGCGCCATGCTGTACGGCGCCACCGGTGCTGCGGCACACGACGCGTGGCCGACGCGGCCCATCACCGTGATCTCCGGCTTTGCGACCGGCGGGTCGGTCGATGTGCTGACCCGCATGGTTACCGAATACATGAGCCGCGGCCTCGGCCAGCCCATGGTGATCAACACGATGGCGGGTGCCGGCGGCACGATCGGCTCGGCACGCGGCGCGCATGCGGCGTCCGACGGCTACACACTCGTCGCGGGCAGCTCCGGCTCCAATGCCGCCGCGTATGCAACCTACGAGAAGCTCGCCTACCAGCCGGACGATTTCGTCACGGTCGGGCTGCTCGCCGTGATTCCCTCGGTGATCGTGGTCAGGAAGAACCTGCCGGTCAAGTCGCTCGGCGAGCTGGTGAGCTTTGCCAAGGCGCATCCGAACAAGCTGTCCTTCGGACACCCGGGCGTGGGGAGTTCGGTGCATCTGCAGTGCGAGCTGCTGCGCCAGGTGACCGGTGCCGACATCCAGATGGTGCCGTACCGCGGCGCCGGGCCGCTGATGGGCGACCTGATCGGTGGCCAGATCGACGGTGCCTGCGACGCGGCGCCGTCGTCCACTGGCCCCGTGCAGGCCGGGCAGATCCGTGCGCTGGCGGTGCTCGGCGACCAGCGGGCGTCGTCGATGCCCGACGTGCCGACGACGGTGGAGGAGGGCCGGCCCACGCTGCAGGGTGCGGCGTGGATCGCGCTGTTCGCGCCGAGGAACACGCCCGCGCCCATCGTCGAGCGCCTGAGCCGCGCGCTGAACGCAGCCCTGCAGGACCCGGGCGTGATCGAGCGGCTGGCCAGGCTGGGCAGCAACGCGCCGCTGCCGGCGCAGCGCAGTCCGGCCTATGCCGCGCAGTACGTGCGCGACGAGATCGCGAAATGGGACCAGGTGGCGCGTGCCGCCCGGATACCGAAGCAATGACGGCGAGGGAGAACGCAGTGTCCTGGGTCACCGGCATAGGGCTGACGCCTTTCGGGCGTCATGAGGGCAAGAGCTCCCTCGATCTCATGACGATGGCGGCGACGGCCGCGCTCGACGATGCGGGCCTTGCGCGGCGCGACGTCGACGGGCTGGTCTGCGGCTACGCGACCACCATGCCGCACATCATGTTGTCGACGCTGTTCGCGGAGCACTTCGGCGTCCAGCCGCGCTATGCGCATGCGGCACAGGTCGGCGGCGCGACCGGCTTCGCGCTGATCATGCTGGCGCACCTGATCGTGGCCGGCGGTGCGGCCGACCACGTGCTCGTGGTGGCCGGCGAGAACCGCCTGACCGGCCAGACGCGCGACATGACGATGCAGACGCTGGCGCAGGCCGGGCATGCGCGCTACGAGGTGCCGCTGGGCCCGACGGTTCCGGCCTACTACGGGCTGGTCGCTTCGCGCTACATGCACGAGTTCGGCAACAGCGAGCGCGACCTCGCGGAGCTTGCGGTGTTGATGCGCCGTCATGCGTCGAGCCATTCCGGGGCGCAACTGCGCGAGCCGATCACGGTCGAGCAGGTGCTGGCCTCCACGCCCATCGCGCCGCCGCTGAAGCTCATGGACTGCTGTCCGATCTCGGATGGCGCGGCGGCCTTCCTGATCAGCCGTGAACCGGTGTCCCCGCATGCGCTGCGCATCGCGGGCAGCTCGCAGGCGCACACCCACCAGCACGTGACCGCTGCCCAGGACCTCGCGCATTACGGTGCAAAGGCGTCGATGACGCGGGCGATGGCCCAGGCCGGCATCGGCCTCGGCGACGTCGGCTACGCGGCCATCTACGACAGCTTCACGATCACGCTGGCGATCCTGCTCGAAGAGATCGGCCTGAGTGCGCGCGGGCAGTCGGGCCGGGATGCCGCATCCGGCCGCTATGCGGCCGATGGCGAGCTGCCGCTCAACACCCATGGCGGCCTGCTGTCGTACGGCCACTGCGGCGTGGCCGGCGCGCTGGCCCACCTGGCCGAAGCCCACCTGCAGATGACGCGGCGCGCCGGCGTGCGGCAGATCGCGCGCGAGCCGGCGGTCGCCATGCTGCACGGCGACGGCGGAATCATGTCTTCCCACATCAGCCTGATCCTGGAGCGCACGCGATGAGCGACACGGCATCGACTCCGGACGCCATGCCGTCCGCCGCGCCCGACGCTGACTGGACCACCGGCCAGCCGGCGTTGCTCTACGAGGCCTGCGCAGCCTGCGGCCAGCGCAGCTACTTCCGCCGCGGTTTCTGCCCACGCTGCGGGGCTTCGCCGGTCGCCGTGCTGGTGTCGGCGCGGCGCGGCACGGTCTACGCCGTGACGACCGTCGTGCGCGCGCCCTCGCCCGAATGGAAGGCGCTGGCGCCCTATGCGCTGTTGCTGGTCGACCTCGACGAGGGGCCGCGCGTGATGACGCACGGTGCCGCGGGCCTGGCGATCGGCGACCGCGTGCAGATCGGATTTCTTCCACTCGGCGAGCACCTCGTGCCGCGCGCCGAACCGCTGGCCGAACTGCCGGCCGATGAACCCAGGGCGTCCTCATGAACTCCACCACCAGTGCCATTTCCGCCGACCCGTACGCCGACCTGGCGGCCGATCTCCGCTGCGCGATCGACCCCAGGTCGATCGCCGTGGTCGGCGCCTCCGACAACGTCGACAAGCTCGGCGGGCGCTGCCTCCAGTACCTGAAGAAGTTCGGCTTCCGGGGCGCGATCTATCCGATCAACCCGGCACGTTCGGAGACCCAGGGCGTCAAGACCTATCCCGACTTCGATGCGCTGCCCGAGGTGGCCGAGCTCGTCGTCATCGCGCTGCCGGGCGGCCAGGCGGTCGAGGCGGTCGAGGCCTGCGCGCGGCACGGCACGCGCGTCGCCGTGATCCTCACCGCCGGCTTCGGTGAGACCGATGACGCGGGCCGCGCACAGGAGCGCCGCATGGTCGATGCGGCCAGGGCGACCGGCATGCGCCTGATCGGCCCGAACACGCAGGGGCTGTCGAACTTCAGCAACGGCGCGATCGCCAACTTCTCGACCATGTTCGTCGAGACCACGCCCGAGGACGGTCCGGTGGCGATCGTTTCGCAGAGCGGCGGCGGCTCGTCGGTACCCTTCGGACTTCTGCGCGAACGCGGCATCGGCGTTCGCTACTGCCATGCGATCGGCAACCAGTGCGACGTGACGGTGTCGGAGATGGCGCTCGCCGTCGCGCGCGACCCGGCGCTCAAGCTGCTGTTGCTGTACCTGGAAGGCATCCCGGATGCCAACCACATCGCCGAACTCGGCGCCGTCGCGCGGGAGCGCGGCCTGCCGGTGCTGGTGCTGAAGTCGGGCCGCACCGCGGCCGGCCAGAAGGCGTCGCTGTCGCACACCGGCTCGCTCGCCACCGAAGACCGCGTGGTCGACGCTTTCCTCGCCCATCACGGGCTGCACCGCATCGACGATGTCGGCGACATGGTGCATGCGGTCGAGCTGTATCTGCGAGGCTGGACTCCGGGCGGGCGGCGGCTGGTGGTCATCAGCAATTCGGGCACCGCCTGCGTGCTGACGGCCGATGCGGCCACGCATGCGGGCCTGCGCATCAACGAACTGCGACCGGAGACCCGGGCCGAGCTGGGCAAGGTGCTGCCGACCTTCGCCAGCACCATCAACCCGGTCGACATTACGGCAGCGCTGCTGAGCAACAGCCGGCTGTTCGGCGACATCCTGCCGATCATCGCGCGGGACCCGGGCGCCGATGTGTTCCTGATCTCGGTGCCGGTGGCCGGCCGCGGCTACGACGTGGAGGCGTTTGCGCGCGACGCGGCAGGCTTCGCCGCCAGCACCGGCAAGCCGATCGTCATGGTCGCGCCGCAGCCCAAGGTGGCAGGTCTCTTCAAGGATGCCGGCCTGCCGGTCTTCGCGCTCGAAAGCGAAGGCGTGGCCGCGCTCGCGCAGTTCATCGCGCTGCACGAGACGCTTTCGCGCGCGCTCACCGCTCGCGGCCCGGGCCGCACGCCGCCGATCACGCGATACCCGGCCGGCGGACCGCAACTGGTGCTGAACGAGGCCGACGGCCTGGCGCTGGCGGCTGCTCATGGCGTGCCGGTGGTCGCGCACCGGCTCTGCCACAGCGAGGACGAACTTGTCGCGGCGAGGCGCAGCCTTGGTGGTGCCACGGCGATCAAGGGCTGCACGGCGGCCGTCACCCACAAGTCGGACATCGGACTGGTCTGCCTGGGCATTGCCGACGACGATGCGGCGCGCCGCGCATGGCACGACGTCACGTCCGCGGCCGGCCGCGCCGGCGTGACGCTGGACGGCGTCATCGTTGCGAAGATGGTGCCGGGCCGGCGCGAAATGATCGTCGGCGCGCACCGCGATCCGACCTTCGGCCCGGTCATCACCGTTGGGGATGGCGGCAAGTACGTCGAACAGCTGCCCGATGTGCAGGTGTGCATGGCGAACGCCACCCGCGACGAGGTGATGCGCGCGATCGGGCGACTGCGGGTCGCCCCCATCTTTGCCGGCGTGCGCGGCGAGGCGCCGATGGATGTCGGCGCGCTGTGCGATGCGCTGCTCGCGCTGGGCCGGCTGATGGGCGAGTCGCCCGACATTCGCAGCATCGACCTGAACCCGGTCATCCTCTACGACGCCGGCCAGGGCTGCCTGGCGGTGGACGCGGTGATCGAGCGCGACGCGCCGCCCTCGGCATGAACGGCCGCGGAGGACATGCAATGGCCGAGAGCCGCATGGAGCTGCATGGCGACCGCCTGCTGCGCTGCTACACCGACCGTCCATCGGCGGTCGATGCCATGTTCCGCCAGGCGGCGGCGCGGGCGGGCGATGCCCCGGCGCTGGTCGACGGTGAACTGCGCCTGAGCTACCGGGCGCTCGACCGCGAGGTGGCGCGCACCGCGGCCGGCCTTGCGGCATACGGCGTGAAGGCCGGCGACCGTGTCGCCGTCGTGCTGTCGAACCGTGCCGAGGCAGCGCTGTCGGTGCTCGCCATCGCACGGCTCGGTGCCGTGCTGGTGCCCATCGGCACCCGGCTGCGCGAGCCCGAGGTGGCCTACATCCTGCAGAACGCGGAGGCCGGCTGCCTGATCTACGAAGGCGCGTTCGAGGCGGAGATGCCGCAGGGCTTCCCGGCGCTGCGGTTCCGCGTGGATGCGGGTACGCGCGACGTGCCTTCGTTCGCCACGTTGCGCGCGGCCGCCGGCGATGCACCGACCGTGAACGTCGGCGAAGAGGATCTCTGCGGCATCCTCTACACCTCCGGCACCACCGGCCAGCCCAAGGGCGCGATGCTGAGCCACCTGGGCGTGATCCATTCGGTGCTGCACTGGCGCGAGGTCCTGTGCCTCGGGCCGGCAGAGCGCACCGCGCTGTGCATTCCGTGGTCGCACGTGGCCGGCCTGTGCGGCGTGCTGCTGCCCTTCCTGTGCATGGGGCATTGCGTCGTGATGATGCGCGAGTTCAAGCGCCGCGATTTTCTGGCGCTGGCACAGCGCGAGCGCATCACGCATGCGCTGCTGGTGCCCGCGATGTACGGCCTCTGCCTGCTCGAACCCGACCTCGAGCGCTTCGACCTGTCGAGCTGGCGCCTGGGCCTGTTCGGCAGCGCACCCATGCCGGAGCCGACCATTCGCCGCTTCGCGCAGGTGTTCCCCGGGCTCGTCATGTGCAATGCGTATGGCGCGACCGAGACGACGTCGCCGGCGACCATCATGCCGCCGGGGCAGGGCGATGCCAGGCCCGACAGCATCGGCCGCGTCGTGCCCTGCGGCGAGTTCCGGGTGATGGACGATGCGGGCCGAGAAGTGGCACCGGGCGAGGACGGCGAACTGTGGATCGCCGGGCCGATGGTCGTCAGCGGCTACTGGCGCAACGAGGAGGCCGACCGGCGGTCTTTCGTGCAGGGCTTCTGGCGTTCGGGCGACATCGGGTCGGTCGACACCGAGGGCTTCGTGCGCATCGCCGACCGCAAGAAGGACATGATCAATCGCGGCGGCTTCAAGGTCTACCCGGCCGAGGTCGAGAACGTGCTGAGCGGCCTGCCCGAGGTGATCGAGGCCGCGGTGGTCGGGCGTGTCGACGCCATGCTCGGCGAGGGCGTGGTCGCCTTCCTCAACGTGCGGCCTCTGGCCGACGGCACGCCGGCGATCGACGCGGCCACGGTGCGCGACTTCTGCGTGCAGCGCATGGCCGACTACAAGGTGCCGGGCGCCGTCGTCAGCGGCACCGAGGCGCTGCCG
>CAIQMJ010000665.1 GCA_903872875.1 uncultured Variovorax sp. | reverse complement strand
TCTGCTGATCGGCTTCTTCTTGGTGGGAACTTGATTCGGAAGTTGGGCTTTGGCCAACTCTTCATCCAGAATGTACTTCCGGGTCCAATGCGCATACTTGGCGAGCGAAGCGCTCACACCACGATGCGCCGGCGCGCCTGGTTGAGACGGGGTGACCGGCGTCACCACTCCCACCACGAGATGAGCAAAGTTTTCACGCAGAGCAGCCAACACGGGTTCGGCATCGCTGTCGTTGGAAATGATTACGACCTGGTCATAGCGGCCCTTGGAGGCGTCGCGATGCCATATCCATCGCGATGTTCACATCAGTCTTTTTCTCTTCTAGCTTCCAGACCCGGCTGCGCAGCGTCTTGTCGTACGGCTTCCCCTTCATATAGGTGGGCAGAAGCGTTCCGTTCGTGTCGATGCTATGCGTGCCGCAGATCAATTGGAACCGGCCTGGGTGCCTTTCGTCAAAGCGCGGTGGTAGCTTTTGCTGCGCAATCACCGAGTCCATCCCATACGAGGCGAATCGTGCCAACGCGGGGGCGGTAAAGAACTTGACCATCTGCAAGTCCACCGTCGGGTCTTGCACTTTCAGGAGAGCCTCTGAAAGGACGACCACATCCAGCCACTTGCTCGTCGCCGGGGACAACCTTTCGAACGAGTACGACCTGCGCGGCGTCAAAGCCGCCATCCAAAAGCTTGCCGAGCAGGAGTTGGCCATTCGCGCGAAGCGCCAGGCTGAAGACACGGCACGCCAAGCCACCCCCCGCCACTTTCTCCTTGATCGAAGGCGGCAAGAAGGACTGAACAGATTCAGCGGCGTAGCTCAACGGAAAGAGCAGCAGGATGCCGGCCCGCGCAGGGCCGGTACCAACGGGTTCGACCTCCGAATGGTAGCTCCTTGACGCTCCCGGTTCGAATCCGGGCGCCGTACCCCTCAATCCTCAAGCCCCTCCGCGCCTACAAGCGGTGGCGGTCTTTGACGACAAACAGCTCCATGGGGGCCACAGGCCCCTTTTCTTCCAGGCTCCTGCCCCTTGCGACCTCTTCATGGGCCACCGCACAGTTCAACCCGATCAGAGCGCTTCTGGCCAGCTTCAAGAGCTTCATGACTTGATGCTCAAGTTCCTGATCAGAAATGGCATACCCAAGCTCGTCGCCGTTCCGCTCCCGATCGCCCTTGGCGTCATACAAGACATGATCGTGAACACGCAGGTACTTGTGGGCGATGTGGTTGCGAATCTCGTTCAGGACTTTCGCCTCCGGGTCCACAGCGCCCTCGCCGACAGGCTTTAGGTGAAAGTCTCTGCTCAAGCAATACAGGCCCCGCAGAGGCCAGTTGTCCGATCCCGCGAACGGCGTGGACAGCTCCTGGCTGCCGCGGCCGCCTGAATGCCAGACGGACCCGAACGAAACTCGCCGCGTCTCCATCCCGACTTTCCAATACTCATTCACCAAGTAGGCGATCTTGTCGAAGATTGCGTGCAAGGCAAGGAACGCCATCTTCAATTTTTCGATCCAGGTTCTGTAGTAGCGATAGTCCAGAGCATCAAAGAGAACCACTCCCCTGTCCGAGAAATGCAGCTTGTCATCCCGTTCGCACAGGGCTTCGAAGACAAGGTACCGTGCGGACACGTATTCCTGCTTCAGCTGGTTGAAGATCGCGTAGGGCCTCGGCATCAGGTCTCTGGCCTCGCCCACTGCCATCGTGATTGACGGGAGGGTAACGGCATCTTGCAAAGCTTCGACGCTGAATTCGACATCGTTGATCAAGCTTAGAACAGTGCGATGGCGCACACACCACCGGCGATATTGCCTCTCCCGCTTGGAACGTCCAGCATCAAACACGGGAAGCGGAACTTCAGCATTCTCCCAATCAGCAACGCTACTGATATGGGCGGCCAAGTCTGAGATCTGCGCTGAAGCATGCGACTCAACGCCAGCTTCCATTGCCGCCTTCACCGTCCGGTAGTTTGCGCGCAGCAGCAACGCCCGCTCGATGCCGGTCCCCGCGTATCGCGCATACCCGTATAAGGCCAACGCCTTGTTTCCCATGGCCATACCGAAACGCGGATGCTCGGCCAGCACTTCATCCCAAAGTTCGATGGCCTCAACAAAGCGACCGCTCCGATTCAGCGCGTTCGCCAGGTTGGTAATGACACGCAACTTCAGATCGTTGCGCAACGTCCGCGTCGACTCGTCGGCCAAAGCGAGTCGCGCCACGCGAAGTGCGCGTATTTCGGCCTCCAACAGAGGCTCTAACCAATCGGCCGAAGTTGAATCAGCGTGAATCCGCAGCGCGGCATGGATATTGGCCTCGAAAAAGGCCAGCGATCCTCTCTCGACCTTCGACACATCGGCGCGACTCAGCAAAGCGATTGATTCAAGGTAGCCACGAAGTGCTGGGGCGTCTTGTCCTTCGAGAGCGACATCGATGCCTCGGGCTAGGTCCTCCAAAACAGTTGCCATTCGATTGTCTTCCCAGAATACTAGCTTGATCTCAGTGCTTCCGGCACTCCGGCACGGAGGCAACGGCGCGATTGAACGAACGTGGACCCTCGCGTTGGCAGAATGCGAAAGGGCGTCACTACTTAGATCACCACCGACCCCCCAAAATCGAACTTGCACGGGAGGCGACGAGACCTATTTGCGGCGCGAGTTGAGGTCCATGCCTAAAAACGCCCGATGAACAACGAATCCAATGAACCGCAGCAGCTCTTCGACCTGTCTTCGTCAGACGGTGTCACCGCGTCGGAGCGAATCCTCACCGCGTTGTGCCGCAAGACCTTCCTCCAACTCTGGTCACAGACAAACGTCTTCACCGACGAGGGTTTCAGGGATGGCAAAGGCAGCGCCAATGAGCTTTGCGATGCGCTTGTGATCTTCGGCAACGATGTGATCATCTTCTCCGACAAGCATATTAACTACCAGGCCGACCGCGATGTGAGCATCGCCTGGCCGCGCTGGTACCGTCGTGCGGTGCTGGACTC
>CAIQMJ010000664.1 GCA_903872875.1 uncultured Variovorax sp. | reverse complement strand
CTGCTTGCACCCTGCGGCTTCAAGGAGAACCTGAGCGTAGCTGAATTGATCGAGAGTATGGCGCGTGGAGTCAAAGCGGCCGCCCCCGACGCCGAGATCCTGCGTGCGCCCATGGCAGATGGCGGCGAAGGTTTTGCTCAGACGCTCGCGCAGCTGACTGGTGGTTGTCTGCATCCGGTGCAAGTAACTGGTCCTGTGGGCCAGCCGCTGCAGGCGCATCTCGGCCTGCTCGGCGGAGTCCATGTTGGCACTGTAGCGATTGAGATCGCGGCGGCGGCAGGTCTGCGGCACGTGCCTGTGGACTGTTGGCGCCGGCCGAAAATTGATACCGGTCGCTTTTGCTGATGGCTTTCTTGGTTGCATTCGCCTCGACTCTGGGCAGCCTGTTTTTCAGCGAGGTCATGAAGCTGGAGCCGTGCGTGCTGTGCTGGTACCAGCGCATCGCAATGTTCCCCTTGAGTTCCCGACTGACCAGGGCTTTGAGCTGTTCATCGCCAAAATCCTTCAACGGCTTTCCGTTGACGAAAAATCCTGGCGTGCGGGTGACATTCAGGATCTTGGCATCGGCCATGTCCTGTTCGATGTTGGCAAGGACCTCAGCCGAGCCGGCGTCCTCGCGGGCTTTCCTGAGGTTCAGGCCGGTGCCGTCCACGATGGTCCAAATCAGATCGGGCCGGGGTCGTGGTCAGCGCCCCAGGTTCGCTGGGCGTTCAGCAAGGCGCGGTTCACCGGCCAGAAAAGGTCTTCTAGCCGGGCCGCCTCGAGCACTTTGACAGCCGTGTCGGCGCCGGCATGGAACAGCGTGTACCGCACGACCAGTTGAACCTTGCCGGGGCGCCTGTCAACAATATCCTTGACGATGGGATAGAACGCCCTGCAGGTCTCGCAGGCCAGATCGAAGAACTCGACGATCCGGACCTTGGCCTGCGCAGAGCCATAGGTCGGAGAATGCGGGCGAGTTCGCCAAAGCGGCCTGCCCGCAGTGAGTGAGATGAGAAAATTTGACGCTGCTGACCGGCTCCCGAGAGAAATCCATGATCACCAACATTGAATCCGTTGCCAAAAGTGCGCCCTTGGCCGTGGCGCGACTGGTCTTTGCCGTCCTCCTCATCGTCGGCAGTGCATTCCCCCTGTGGGTCCAGGCGCAACCGGCCAAAAGCGTGGTCACTACTGAGCGCGCGCGGGCCGAGTTGCTGGCTTATGCGCCCGAAGGCGTCGAGCCCGGCAAGGCGTTATGGGTCGGCCTACAGCTGGCCCACCAGCCCGAGTGGCATACATACTGGAAGAACTCCGGCGATTCCGGCCTCCCCACCCAGTTGACGTGGACGCTACCGCCGGGCGTGGAGGCCGGTGAGATTGCCTGGCCGATACCGAAGAAGTACCCGATTGGAAATCTGGCCAACTACGGCTACAGCGGCACGGTGCTACTGCCCGTGCCGCTCACCATCACACCGCAGTTCAAGCCTTCGCTCCTGGGCGGTAACCTGGAAATCAAGCTGAAGGCACAGTGGTTGATATGCCGGCAGGAGTGCGTCCCCGAAGAGGGCGAATTCGCGCTCAAGATTCCCGCGCGCAGTGCTACAGCCCTGTACGCGGATGTCTTCAATGCCAGCTTCCAGGCACAACCCCGCCCACTATCCGGCGCCGGCACGGTTCGGATCGACGGCAAAGTGCTCAAGGTCAGCGTGCCCGGTTTGCCGGCTGAGGCGCAGGGCAAGGTGCTTGGATTCTTCCCGGAGACGAAGGAGGTGATCGAGACCGCGGCGCCGG
>CAIQMJ010000663.1 GCA_903872875.1 uncultured Variovorax sp. | reverse complement strand
AGCCTACGCGGGCTTGGAGTGAATATGGTAAAGATTCGCTATTTTAAAATCCGGCTACCGCGCATCGGAAGCCTCAGCGATCTCGCAGACACTTCACACAAAATCTCAGATTGGTCGAATATCAACTTACTGAAAGCGTCATACGGTGAGTTGATCGTAATGGTGACGACCACGCGTGAGCTACGGACGATTCAGTATTTGATCGATGGCTCCACCGTTGCCGGCGTTGCAATGACGATGGAGCAGCATTCGATCCGCCTATTTCGCCAAGGCGAAAACTTTTTCCTCGCCCTTTTAGACCCGCCGCGCGGAGCCAAAATTGCTAACGATTTTCTCGATGTGCTACTCGCAGGCCAGGAATATTTTATTGAGCCACTGGAATTATCCCGAGCCATTATTGAGCGGCATATATCGAGTTTTGAGTCATCACGCCTTGTATCAGCAAAGGTCCGCGACTTCCAAATCTATGAAAAAGCAATTGCAAGGTTAGAAGTTACTTCGAAGGAAGGGCTACCACCTGAGATAGCACCGTTTCTAGATGGAAAATTTCATCGCGTTGATTCGTTAACCTACGAGGTGACGCACGAATTTCGCAAAGGCCTTGTCAACTATTCCGCCAACGGAACTATTCGAATATCTGCGCCACTGGTAGAAATAGGATTTCAGACATTTGAGGCGCGACTCTAAACAGAATCTCCCCATCAGATGGTACCTTCGTCTTACATTGCGGTAGTTTTAGCTCGTCCCTTTCCGTTTCGCGCTTCACGTCGCGCGACGCGTTCCTCTGCATGATCACCTTACAAGGCATCAATGAAAATCGGAGCTAGCGTCATCAGCTTTTTGTCGGGCGAGTGGATGCTCGACGGGGGCCGCCCCAACGGCGGCGATGTCGTAGTCATGCGAACCCTGTGGATCGGCATATTGCTGATCCTCTTCGTTGCCTTCTTTCGCGCCCTCGCAGAACTTCCCCATGCGAGTACGCCGTTCATCATGTGTGTCTGGGCGAAACTGAAAACGTCTGTCGATGGAGCCGAAACTCCGACGATCCTAGGGGCGACTTACGCCGCGCTGTATGCGCGCTTCACCTCCCAGTGGACGTACATCGCCAATCTGTACAACCAGATCAAGCAGGCAGAGGTGGAAGCCGCCGGGACGCAAGGAAGTTCGGCTGCATCGTCCCCGACAACGCCATCTGAAGTCGCATTGGTGATCGCTCAGTGGAAAGCAGGTTTTATCGAGGACGCGCTAGCGGTCCACATGGCGACCAAACCACCTATCAAAGGCGTAATCCAGGCATGGTTCGCCGTGGCCGAGGTGAAGGCCGCTTTCATGGCGTACACGCCCGATGCTGCCATCAAGATTCGACAACTTCAGCGTTTTGAGGTCTTGCCGATTCCTATTCCGTAGGCCTTCGCCAACCTACAGCCCTTTAAACAGGTCGACCACTGGGGTCTTGAGCGCCGTCGCTAACGTTTGAACCGCATCGAGCGATGGGTTCGCACCGCCGGTCTCTATTCGTGACATGTATGTGCGCGCGAAGCCACATTTTTCGGCGAACTCTTCCTGCGACAACCCCGTCGCACGCCGGAGGTCGCGAACTCGATGGCCAAAGCTGACGCGCAGAGGTTTCACTAGCCTGGAGAGTGCAGGCATGTGATCTAATCGAGAACACACTAATCGTGACATTTTTTCGATGGCCATGTATTCCACACGCTGTGGCGAGCCAGCTCCGCCCATGAAGCAGACCCTCGGCGCCTTGATTTCGGCGCTGATCGCCCTGCTCCCGCTTTCTCCGGCGCAGGCCGCAGGCGACAAGCAACCGCAAGCCGCTGTCACCGCTGCATACGTCGCCACCGGTGACTTCGAGGCCTTGAAGTCAAGCTGCTACGGGCAGACTGCCGTTACCACCTGCCTCGACGAGGCGTTTCTTGCCCGGGTCGCCGCGCTCAAAGCGAAAACGGCCAAGCCGAGGACCTGCCGCGAGTACGGCTTCGCGAACGAACTTTTCATGAACGGTTCCGAGCCGCTGCGGGTGAGCTTGACCGCCAATCCAGCGGTGGGATTTTTTCAGGGCGAGGTCATCGAGATAGACGGCAAGGCGATCGCGATCTTCAACGGCGTCACCCAGCAGAACGGGGTCGTGCTGGCGGACAAGGCGATGCTCTATGGGGCAAATATCTCAGTTGGCTCGACCTTGATCGGCTACGGAACGCAAGTCCGCGTCTCGAAGGCGAAGACAGTGGCCGGCGTGACGACGAATATCGCAATCATCAACGCCGTCTGCCTCGGCGATCAGTAGCCGCTACCGCCTACGCAATCCCGCCGCTGACGATCTGAGCGATTCGGCGATCTGCGACATCCTGACCGGCACGCTCGGGGAAGATGATCGGCGGGGCGCTCCGATCGCCACCGCTACCGCTGTTCAACTGCGTTGCTGCCTCTTTGATTTCCGGCATCGCCGGGATGCGCGCAGGCACTGACGACGGCATGACCATCGCCGGCAGGGTCGGCAGATTCGACACCGATGCCACGACAGCGCCGCTGGCTGCGGCCGGTGCACCCGCCAACTGGAGCAGCGAGTTTTTTTCATTGCCGGCGCGCGCCAAGGTACCGGCCCGCACGTCCGCGCTTGAGTTCTTGAACAGCGAATCGTTGTTCGCGGTCTTGTAGTCCTGAATCGCGCTCACCAGCTCGGCGTCGGACATCTTCGATGCATCCTTGCCGGCGAGCGCCTTCTGGATCAACGACGACTGGCCGCCGAACTGCACGGAAGTCGACCAGACCGCGTCCTTGACCGCGGCGCCGCGCCCCGATAGATCGATGCCCGACTTCTGGAGCTTGTCCATCTGCGGGTTGAAGTGGGTGTCCTCGATGAACTTGTGCTGCGCGCTGCCGAATGAAGGATCGTTCTTCGCGACATCCTTCCACTTGGCATTGAACTCGGGCGCGCCCGGCGTCAGGCCGGCAAACTGCGAGCCGTATTCGCTGGACTGCAGAAACTTGTCGAGCGTGCCCGTCTTGCTGGCGAGTTGGTAGGTTCCGTAGCTCGCGCCGCCGCGATCGCCGACGCCGGTCGACACGGT
>CAIQMJ010000662.1 GCA_903872875.1 uncultured Variovorax sp. | reverse complement strand
CTGGAAGGACGGCGACGACGTCGTCATCATCCCGTCGCTGCAGGACCCGGCCGAGATCGCGGAGCGCTTCCCGAAGGGCTACACGGTCGTGCGCCCCTACCTGCGCGTCACGCCGCAGCCGAACAAGTGAACGTGGCGCAGTGAACGCAACGGTCGTCATCGTTCCAGGCTGGCGCGATTCGGGTCCGGGCCACTGGCAGAGCCTGTGGCAGGAGGGCATCCCGGGCGCGTTGCGCGTGGTGCAGGACGACTGGGTCACGCCGACGCGCAACGCGTGGGTGTCCGCGCTCGAAAAGCTGGTGCTCGAACAGGACGGCCCCGTCGTGATTGCTGCGCACAGCCTCGGCTGTATCGCCACGACGCACCTGGGCGAGGCCGCCACGGCGCGCATTGCCGGAGCGCTGCTGGTCGCACCCGCCGACCCGGAGCGCCGTGCCGTACTGGCCGATTTCGCGCCCGTGCCCTACGCGAAACTGCCTTACCGCAGCATCGTCGTCGCCAGCAGCAACGATCCGTTCTGTCCCGTGAGATTGGCAGGCGCCTACGCCCGCGCCTGGGGCAGCGAATTCGTCCGCATGCAGAATGCGGGCCACATCAACATCGACTCGGGACATGGGGACTGGCCGCTTGGCCTGGCACTGCTCCAGTCGCTGACGGACGAGCCGGCGTCGCTGCTGGCGCGCCGGACTTCCATCGAACCTTTGGCAACCCTATGATTTCCAGAACAAAGATCCTTCTCGCCGGTATCGCCATGCTCGCAAGCGCTTCGGGCTTTGCGCAAAGCAGCACGCTGCTGAACGCCTCTTACGACGTGGCCCGCGAGTTCTACAAGGACTACAACGCTGCCTTCGTGGCGAACTACAAGAAGACGACCGGCAAGGACGTCAAGGTCGATCAGTCCCATGGCGGCTCCAGCGCGCAGGCGCGTGCCGTGGCCGACGGCCTCGATGCCGACGTCGTGACGATGAACACGACGACCGACATCGACTTTCTCGCAAACACCGGTGTGGTCGCCAAGGACTGGAACAAGCGCTTCCCGAACGATGCATCGCCCACCACCTCGACCATGCTGATCCTGGTGCGCAATGGCAATCCGAAAGGCATCAGGGATTGGGACGACCTGATCAAGCCGGGCGTACAGGTCGTGGTGGTCAACCCCAAGACCGGCGGCAACGGCCGCTACGCCTACCTGGCCGCCTGGGGCTATGTGAAGAAGAAGGGCGGCACTGACGCCCAAGCTGCGGAGTTCGTCGGCAAGCTGTTCAAGAACGTGCCCGTGCTGGCTCGCGGCGGCCGTGACGCGACGACGGCCTTCCTGCAACGCAACATCGGCGACGCGCTGATCACCTTCGAATCCGAAGTGCTGTCGATCGACCGCGAGTTCGGCGCCGGCAAGGTCGACGCGGTCTATCCGTCGATCAGCGTGCTGGCCGAGAACCCGGTGGCGATCGTCGAGCGCACGACCGCCAAGAAGGGCACCGGCGAGCTCGCCAAGGCATACCT
>CAIQMJ010000661.1 GCA_903872875.1 uncultured Variovorax sp. | reverse complement strand
GCTTCACAGCATCACCCGCCAGGCCCTGGATTGCGCCAGCAAGATGGCACGGGCTCAGGCGGCCTATCAAGGCAGAGCAGGAGGCCATTCCATCGCCGGCCCATTCCAAGACGGGACTGCGCTATGAATCGGATTTCCGACCCGCGTGGTCCCGGCAACACTCGTCCGGTGCGCATGCCGCCCGGTGAGCGGGTATCAGGGACCGCAGGAAATCTGCGCGGTGGCCTCCACAAGATCGGCGCGCGCGGCACTCGCAACAACGCGACATCTGGACGGTGGCTACCAGGGCCTTCCGGGGCAACCATTTCGCAGTGTTTCCAGAGAAGCTGGTGATCCCTTGCATCCTTTCCGGCTCCCGCATCGGCGACACCGTACTCGATCCCTTCATGGGCAGCGGGACGACCGCTGCGGCGGCCAGGCGCCTGCAGCGGCGCTTCATTGGTTGCGAACTGAACAGGTCGTACCTCGACCTCCAGCACCTGCGCTGACACCCGTTCAGGCAGGCCTTTTCAACCCGCAAGGAGTTTGCAATATGAGCACCCATTTCTACGGCGAGGGCAACATCGGCACTGCGCCCGAGTACCGGGAGTTCCCCAACGGGAACGACGAGCCGCGCCGGCTGCTGCGCCTGAACGTCTATTTCGACAACCCGGTGCCGGTCAAGGACGGCTATGAAGACCGCGGAGGCTTCTGGGCACCGGTCGAGGTATGGCATCGTGACGCGGAGCGTTGGAGCACGCTGTACCAGAAAGGCATGCGCGTGCAGGTCAGTGGCCGGCAGGAGCGCGACGACTGGGAGGACAGCGAAGACAACCCGCGCGTGACCTACAAGATCAACGCACGCAGCGTAGGCATCCTGCCCTACAGGCTCGAAGCAATCACGCTGGGCGTCAAGTCGTCTGCGGCCGATTCTGACGCGGCTGCGACGTAGCCATCGGTGCCATGAGCGGCTGTAGCAATCCACGGCCGCTCATCGTGCGCCAACAAACGGTTCCACCGATTTGCACCAGCCACGTCGCCGTGCCAGTGGTATAGCGCTCTGGACGTCCATAGCGTTCCAGCGGCCTCGGCTACGAGGGAGCCTGCTGATCGACTGACCTTGTAGCGTCATTCTGCTGACCCTGCATGAGCGGTTGCAGCAGCGATCTCCCGCTCGGCATGCGCCAAGCCACGCCTTCGGTGGCATCCGCTCCACACAGCAATTTCATCTGCACCTTGTCCCGCAATTCGGGGCATTCCGCTTCCGGGTTGTTCGCTGCCTCTTGCCGTTTCAACGGCGATGCTGGTGCTCATTCGATGACCACCACGCTATTACCCAGGAGGCCGCATGCGCGTGTTTCTATGCGAGAAGCCTTCTCAAGGAAAAGACATCGCGCGCATGCTGGGTGCTGATCAACGAGGTTCGGGCTGCTACAGCGGTTCGGGCACCGTCGTAACCTGGTGCATCGGTCATCTGGTCGAGGCCGTTCCCCCCGAAGGATACGGCGAGCAGTACAAGCGCTGGTCCATCGAACAGCTTCCCATCATTCCCGAACGCTGGCGCGTCGAGGTCAAGGCCAAGACCGTCGCGCAGTTCAAGATCGTCAAGCAGTTGGTCGGCCAGGCCACCGAGTTGGTGATCGCCACAGATGCCGACCGCGAGGGCGAGATGATCGCCCGCGAAATCATCGACCTGTGCGGCTACCGCGGCCCGATTCAGCGGCTATGGCTGTCGGCGCTCAACGATGTGTCGATTCGCAAGGCGCTCGGCGTGCTCAAGCCGTCAGCCGAGACGTTGCCGCTGTATTACTCGGCCCTGGCACGCTCGCGCGCCGACTGGCTGATCGGCATGAACCTGAGTCGGCTGTTCACCGTGCTCGGGCGTCAGGCCGGCTATTCGGGCGTGCTGTCGGTCGGTCGTGTGCAGACACCCACGCTGCGCCTGGTAGTGGATCGCGACCGCGAGATCGCCAGATTCATCTCCGTGCCGTATTGGGCCGTCGACGTCCTGCTGACCGACGCGAGGCAGTCCTTCACCGCGCACTGGGTGCCGCCCGACAGCACCACCGATGCGGCGGGACGCTGCCTCCAGCAGCCGGTCGCGCAGAACACGGCCGAACGCATCCGTGCCAGCCGGGAGGCGCAGGTGGTTTCCGTCGAGACCGAGCGCGTGCGGGAAGCCGCACCGCTGCCATTCGATCTGGGTGCGCTGCAGATAGTGTGCTCACGCCAGTTCGGTCTGGATGTGCAGGAAACGCTCGACATCGCCCAGGCGCTGTACGAAACGCACAAGGCGACGACCTATCCCCGCTCCGACTCGGGCTACCTGCCTGAAAGCATGCTGGCCGAAGTGCCTGCGGTTCTCGACGCCTTGCTCGCCACCGATCCCGGTCTGCGGCCCCTGATTGCCCAGCTTGACCGCAACCAGCGCTCGCGCGCCTGGAACGACGACAAGGTGACGGCCCACCACGGCATCATTCCCACGCTGGAACCGGCCAATCTGTCGGCCATGTCGGAGAAGGAACGTGCGGTATACGGCCTGATCCGGGCGCACTACCTGGCACAGTTCCTGCCGCATCATGAGTTCGATCGGACGACAGCGATGTTGTCCAGCGGAGGTCAGACCCTGCAGGCGACCGATAAGCAGGTGGTCGTACCGGGTTGGCACCTGGCGTTGGTCAACGGTGGCTCGGAGAACTCGGATGACGAAGCTGCGCAACGCAGTCAGATCCTGGCGCCGCTGACCAACGGCACGCGATGCGGCGTCGAACAGGTCGAGCTGAAGGCGCTGAAGACCTTGCCACCCAAACCCTACACCCAGGGCGAACTGATCAAGGCCATGAAAGGTGTCGCTAGGCTGGTGACAGATCCACGGCTGAAGCAGAAACTCAAAGAGACGACAGGCATCGGCACTGAAGCCACGCGCGCCAACATCATCAACGGCTTGTTGGGTCGCGACTATCTGCTGAAGAAGGGCCGAGCCATCCGCGCGTCGGATGCAGCCTTCACGCTGATCGATGCGGTGCCGGCAGCGATTGCCGATCCGGGCACCACCGCCATCTGGGAGCAGGCGCTTGACATGATCGAGGCCGGCCAGATGACGTTGGACACCTTCATCGAAAAGCAATCCGTCTGGGTCGCCCAGCTCGTGCAGCACTATCGAAGCGCGACGCTCTCCATCAAGCTGCCGACTGCGCCGGCCTGCCCGTTGTGTACCTCCCCGATGCGCCAACGCACAGGCAAGAGCGGCGTCTTCTGGTCGTGCAGTCGCTACCCGGACTGCAAGGGCACGCTGCCCGTCGAATCATCGACAGACAAACGCTCAACTGCGCGCAAGCGGCGCGTGTCACCCAAGGCGTCCTGACGCCAGCGAATATGCCTGCCGCGCCTGCCGTTCCCGGCAGCGAGGCATGCGCCCCGCACGGTGCGGGGCCTCCCCAGCACGCGATTCCTTCTGCGAAGGTGTGCGCGTCCTGCCCGGCTCGTATGGCCGCAGGGCGAGAAGGCGGTTGCTCCGCGAATGGCGCCCCACGCGATTCCATTGATCAGCGGTTCTTCCGTTCACCCCGAAGAGTCTCCTAGCGTCTTGTTCACGCGAGCCGCCAGGAGACTCTTCGGGGTCGACGGTATTCGGTGCCGGTGCCCGCCGGTGAAACAACG
>CAIQMJ010000660.1 GCA_903872875.1 uncultured Variovorax sp. | reverse complement strand
GCGGACCGCCCGCTGGCGGTGTCGCTGGCGCAGGTATTGGAGGCAGCCGCTCGCAGCTACGCGTCCGACCCCGCGGCGACGGGCTGTCTGGTGCTGGAAGGCACACGCTGCAATGACAGGGAAGCGCGTGAGGCGGCAAGCATCTTTCATGTTGCTGCGCAAGACGTGATCCGCCGTTGCATCGCCGAGCGCTACCCCCAGGAAGCGGATCGGCTGGCGGATTTCGTCAGCACCACCATGGCCGGACTCTCGGCCAGCGCCCGCCATGGACAAGGCCTGGACCGCCTCCTGGCCACCGCGCGGCTGGCCGGCATGGCGCTCGCGCAGGCGCTTCCAGCCTGAATCGTCCGGCTCGCCGCGGCGCGAACACGTCGGAGCGGGATGCAGTGGCACCGCGCACTCCGGGAACTACCATGACCGATAGCCGCCGGCACTGGCAACGAGGAGGGTCCGTTGGCCGTCCTGACTGGGACACAGGACAGGGTTTCTCTCGGCCATTAAAGCCCACTGCGGGCTTGCCCGAACAGCCTACCGCCCAGGCTCTTCGAGTGGAAGCATCACGGCGATCCGTCGGATTGCGCCGCCGGGGGTCTCGGGCAGCGGGCCAAGATTTGCGGTGCGCGCCAGGATGATCTCGTTGCGTTTGCGCGAGGCATCGTCCTTGGCGTCGACGTGGGTCACCGAGACGAGGCGGCCGTCGC
Source organism: uncultured Variovorax sp. (assembly GCA_903872875.1). Lineage (GTDB taxonomy): Bacteria > Pseudomonadota > Gammaproteobacteria > Burkholderiales > Burkholderiaceae_C > Variovorax. The sequence continues at coordinate 18,149 of CAIQMJ010000660.1, read as the reverse complement.
CATCGATGATTGCAATGGCGCGGTTCGTCCGGTTGAATGCATTGACAGCATCTGCATCGGCCTGTGCCCGCACAGCAAATGAGCGCGCGTACGCGAGCAAGGGTTGTTCGGATGTCAGGGTGGTGACATACCTGACGTCGGTGCCCAGGCTGGCTTCCATCCTTGCAGAGCGGTATGTGAGTTCTCGCTCCAGGCGCGCCTGCTCGGGGCTGACGCCGGGTCGTCCAACCTGGACCTGCCGCTCGCCAGCGGGCGGTGGTGAGAGCTCGAAGTTCACGGGTACCAGGAAAGCGACAGCGACCGGCTTGCCTGCGAGCGTGTGGGGCTCGAACCTCCATTGCTGAACAGCCGCGCTTGCCGCAGCCGCGAGAGATGCAGAAGGGTTGCCGATCGCGATGGTGCGCACGACGCGGCCTTCCTCGTCGACCTGAACGTGCAGGACGACCCGGCCCTCGACGCCACACCGCTTCGCCCAGGATGGATAGACGGGCGCTACCGCGGACACCAGCTCCGGTGCACGATCGATCGAGTTGTAGTTTGTGCCTTGGGCCGACGACACGTTGAAGTCAACACGGAACTGGGCCTGGCTTGGAGGGTCCAGCGGCTTGCCACTGGAGTCGATCACCCGTCGGCAAATCTCGGCCTGCCGATATGGACCGGCCGAAGTCGATGTGTATGCCGCGCCCGAGGTCGCTGGCCGAGTGGAAATCGTGGGGGATGGTCCAGGCTTCGCCGCGCATCCCGCGAGCGCCAGCACGACGCCGAACACCGCTAAACCGCAGGTGCCGCTGCCGCCCGGCAGATGAATAGCGAAAGTAGGTAGGGACGGGTTGCGCATATCTGGATTCACTCACGAGCGGCTGGTTCTGGCCCGGATTCTGCCTTCCTGCCGACGCCTGCCTACGATGGTGGCGTTGTTGTGGAACAGGTCGATGGCTGGACGAGGACGCTCACACGTGCCGCGAACCGCCGTCCACAGTCAGGATGTGCCCGGTCACATAACGTGCGCTGTCGGAGAGCAGAAAGAGCAGTGGGCCGACGATTTCCTCGGGCGACCCGAGGCGATGGAGCGGGATGCTGCCCAGCGCCTTGCCCAGCGCCTCGGCATCGCCCTGGATCCAGTGGGTCATCTCGGTGTCGATCAGGCCCGGGGCGATCGCGTTGACCCGGATGCCGAGATCGCCGAACTCGACCGCGAGACACTCGGTGAGATGGGCCACGGCGGCCTTCGATGTGCAGTAAGCGACCCGCCCGCGGCGCACCCGGAATGCGGCGACGCTCGCCATGTTGAGAATGGCGCCGCCCGGCTTCATGACCGATGCGGCCGCCTGGGCGCCGTAGAGCACGCCCTCGACGTTGATCGACAAGGTCGCCTGCATCTGCGAAGCGGGAATGTCGGCCGCCGGTGCCTCTGGAAAGATGCCTGCGTTGTTGATCCACAGATCGAGCTTGCCGAAGCGCTCGACGGCGAACTCGGCGAGCTTCTGCTGCGCGTCGCGACTGCGAACGTCGACCGTGGTGCCGGCCACATCGCCCGCATCCGGCACGTCGCGATGCTCCAGGCCAATGGCTGCGCTGGTACCGGCCATGAGGGCGCCGTCGATGTCGGCACCCACGACGTTCGCGCCGCGCCGTGCCAGCGCCGCGGCGAAGCGCGCCCCCATCCCGCGAGCGGCGCCGGTCACGACAGCCACCTTGCCGCGCAGGTCCGGATGGTCGACCGCCATCGACCGGCCGTCGACGCGGCCAGGATGGTTGCTGAGGGGATTGGCTGGGGTCACGCGTTGCTTTCCGTTGCGGTGCCGGCGGGTGCCGCGTCGTCACGAAGCACCTGCCGGTGAGCGACCCGCCAGGTGCCGCCCAGGCGGACCAGCCGGTCGGTGATGGTGGTGAGGCGGACCAGGCGGCTGAGCTCGCCACGCGAAGTCGCCACGATCTGGAGATAGGCATGGACCACCAGGTGGTCGTCGTCCGCGCCGGGCAGCACGTCCACGTTCGTGATCACATGGCGGCTCACGGTGCCCGATGCGTTGCCCGCGGCAAAGCGCGCCGCAAAAGCCACGAGCTGGCCGGTCCCCGTCGCGGGCTCGGGGTAGGACGGCGAGGCGAACACGCCGTCATCGGTGAAGGTCTGCGCCCACCCCGGCGCGTCGCCGCTGTCGATCAACCGGGATTGGCGTGCGTACAACCGCATCACCTGGACCGCGATCAGGTCCGGGACTTCGTGTGCTTCGATCTGGTTCACTTCAGGAGGACTGCAGAATTTTCAAGCTTGAAACTGTAGCGGTGCAAGGCCCGATCGGCGGCAGCGCAGGGCGGTGGATGCGTCACATCCGAATGGGGCAGACGGCGGTAAAGCGCCTCCTAGAATTTTGGTCTCCTTCCAACTGTCTGCCATGGCCTCCGCTGAATCATCCAACCTCTCTACCGCCGCCACGTCCCGTCTGGCCTTGATCACCGGCGGCGCAGGCGCGCTCGGCCATGCCGTGGCGCAGCGTCTCGCCGCGGATGGCCTTCGCGTGGTGGTGGCGGACGTCGGCCTGCAACAGGCCGAACGGATCGCGGCAGCGCTGCCCGGCTCGGGGCACCGCGGTGTCGCCATCGACGTGACGAGCGAAGAATCCATTGCGGCCGCGTTCGAGACGATCGAGACGCAGGTCGGACCGATCGCCGTGCTCGCCACCTTTGCGGGCGTGGTCGGCAACGCCCCGGATGGCGCGCAGCCGGCGCTGGTCGACACCACGCTCGAGACCTGGAACCGTACGCTCGCGGTCAACGTCACCGGCTGCTTTCTTTGCGTGCGCGAGTTCGCGCGCTGGCGTGCAAAGCATCCCGTGCCGCACGGACGCGTGATCACCGTGTCGTCGTCGGCGGGTCAACTCGGCGGCTACCAGAGCCGCTCGCCCTACGTGACGTCCAAGGCAGCGGTGCTCGGCCTGACCAAGGTCGTCGCACGCGAGCTTGCGGCGCAAGGCATCACGGTGAATGCGATCGCACCGGGGCCGGTCGAGACGCCCATGACCCGCTCTTCACGCAAGTCGACGGATGCGCAGGTTTCGTACGACGCGATGGCGCTGATGCCCCTGGGCCGCATCGGCATGCCGCACGAGATCGCGGCGGCCGCTTCCTATCTCGCATCCCAGGACGCAGCTTTCGTGACCGGCACCACGCTGGACGTGAACGGCGGCGTCCGCATGCAGTAGCAGTAGCAACACCGCGATCGCGATGGCGCGAAGCGGGTCCGCTGTGTCACATGGTGATGTGGCTGCGCGGACGGTTCTTCGTTCTTAAAGTCGCCTTCGCGGGGCGCGCCACGCATCCCGTCCGTTCAAAAAAGAGAAAACCATGACAAAGACAATCAACCGCCGCACGCTGTGTGCGGGCCTGCTCACCAGCGCCGTTGCCATCCCTTCGTTGTCGAGCGCGGCCAGCGATTGGCCAAGCAGGCCGCTGCGCGTGATCATTCCCTTTGCACCTGGCGGCGCCACGGACACCGCGGCACGCATCGTGGGCCAGGAGCTCGCCAAGGAGCTGGGTCAGCCCGTCGTGATCGACAACCGCCCGGGCGGCAACAACCTGGTGGCCGCACGCGCACTGCTGGCCGCCAAGGACGACTACACCATCATGGCGGCCGGCGCCGACGCGCTGTCGATCGTGCCCCTGCTCTACGACGCACCGTACAAGGTCGACCGCGACCTGACTTTCATCGCATCGATGATGACGGCGCCCTACATGCTGGTGGCGCGCGGCGACTTCCCGGCAAGCAACTTCGAGGAGTTCATCGCGCGCGTGCGTACGGATGGCGCCAAGCTCAACTATGGGTCCTTCGGCGTCGGCTCGGTGACCCACCACGCCACCGAACTGATTCTCAACCAGAACGGCGCGAAGGCGACCATGATTCCGTATCCAGCTGGCACCGGCCCCGCGGTGCAGGCCTTGGTGGCCAAGCAGATCGACTTCATCCTGGCCGACGTGCCGGGGTCGCTGCAGTTCGTGCGCTCCGGGCAGCTGCGTGCCTATGCCTGGACGGGTCACGGCCTGAAAGGCGTACTGCCCGACCTGCCGACCATGGCCAAGGCCGGCTTGCCGAACTATTTCTTCGATCCGTATGTGGGCTTCATCGCGCCGGCCGGCTTGCCGGCGCCGGTGGTGGAGAAGCTGAGCGTCGCCTTGAAGAAGGTGCTGTCGATGGAGTCGGTGCGCAAGGACTTCGAGACGCGCGGCGTGGTCGCCAGCTACCTGCCCGGCAGCGGCCTGCGCGAACAGGCGCTGACCATGGCGCAGCAGATGGAGAAGGTCATCAAGGACAACAACATCTCGGTGAAGTAGTCCCTGGACCCCTTCCGGCCGCTCAGGCCGTTTCCGGCCTGGGCACCTGCGCGATCAACGCGTGCGACAGGCCGCCATCGATCACGAGGTTGTGGCCGTTGATGTAGGCGGCCGCATCGCTGGCCAGAAAGAGGGCCGCATCGGCGACTTGCCGGGGCGTGCCGATCTGGCGCAGCGGCACAAGCCGCTCGCGCTGCTCGCGCACGCCGGGAATGGCATAGAACGGTGCGCTGAGCGCCGTCTCTATCAGTCCGGGGCTGATGCAGTTCGATCGCACACCATGCGGCCCCCATTCGACAGCCATCTGCGCCGACAGCGCCAGCGTCGCTGCCTTGGAGGCCGAATAGGCGCCGCAGCCGCCGTGCGTCTGCGTGGCGGCGATCGACGCGATGTGGACGATGGCCCCTCGCCCGTTCGCGATCATGTTGCGCGCCAGATGCCGCGCGAAGCGAAAGCCTCCGGAGAGGTTGATGTCCAGCACCTGATCCCACTGCGCATCGGGCAGGTCTTGCAGCGCGCCGCGCCGCAGGATGCCCGCGTTGTTGACCAGCACGTCGCACCGGCCGAAGTGCGCGACGACCTCGTCGCAGGTGCATGTGATCTGCTGTGCATCGGCCACGTCGCACACCGCGCCGCGGACATGCAGCGGGCGCTCGGCGCGCGCCGCGTCCTGCGTCAATCGATCGAGCGTAGCCAGGTCTCTATCGACCGCCACGACCTGTGCACCCGCAGTTGCGAAGGCCCATGCGATCTCGCGGCCGATGCCGCTGCCCGCGCCGGTGACGACGCAGACCTTGTCCTTGAATTCCATTTTTTCCTGTGCGTTCGTGCGGTGCACGTGCTGTTCAAACCGCTCGCGTCACATCGCCATGGGATGGCGACGGGCCGCATGTCTACCTAGAGTCGACCACCTACATGATCAACCTGAACAACTGGTTCTGGGACGAGATGTTGAGCCTCGCATAGGCTCGTTTTCTATAGGTGAGAACTGTGTTTCGGCTAATACCCAGATCGATTCCGATGCCCTCGGACGTCACCCCCAGCATGATTCGGATGCACACCTCCACCTCTCTTGGCGAGAGCAGCGGCGCAACCGTCTTCAAACGCTCCCGCGAACTGTCGATGAACCCGCTGTGCACGTCCGTTGCGGGCACCGCCGCCGTGTTGTCTCTGGCTTCAAACATGCTTGCTTTCCTTGTAGGTGCGCGAATTTACGAACTGTTCGCGAAGCCGACCATCGCAATGTCCATTGAACGGACAGCGCGAGGAGGTGCCCGATGACGAAGGAAGCGACGCTCCAGGTCGACCTGCTGGTTTTCGGCTCCGGTGCCGGCGGATTGGCCGCTTCCGTCTTCGCCGCGCAGCGCGGCCTGCGCGTGCTGCTGTGCGAGAAGAGCGCGCAACTCGGTGGCACCACCGCCACGTCGGGTGGCGTGGTGTGGATTCCCGGCAGCCCGCAGGCGCACGAAGCGGGCATCGTCGACAGCGCGGAAACCGTGCGCACCTATCTGAAGGGCGAAGCCGGCGAGCTTTACCGTGAAGACCTGGTCGCCGCCTATCTGGCGCATGGGGTGCCTGCGTTGGAGGCGCTGGAAAAGGCGGGCGTGCCCTTCGACCTGATCGACATGCCCGACTACCACAGCGCGGCGCCCGGTGGCCTGCCGCGCGGTCGCTCGCTGCAGGCGCGCGCCTATGACGGGCGCAAGCTGGGTGCGGACTTCGAGAAGGTGCGCCCACCCATCGGCAACCTGCTGGTGCTGGGCGGCATGATGCTCGGCCCCGACGACGTGGCCAGGTTCGTGAGGCCGTTCGCGTCGTTCTCGGCGTTCTTGCGCGTGGTGCGACGCGTGGTGCGACACCTCGGCGATCGCCTGCGCGGCTATACGCGCGGCACCGTCATTTCCAATGGCAATGCCATGGTGGCGCGGATGTTCGCCTACCTGCGCAAGACCGACGCGCAGATCTGGCTGTCGTCTCCACTGGCATCGCTCATTGAAGAAGACGGGCGCGTGGTCGGCGCGGTCGTGACCACGCCGGAAGGACCGCGCCGTGTCGATGCGCGGCTGGGCGTGGTGCTGGCGACCGGCGGCTTCCCGCACAGCCCGGCGTTGCGCGCCGAGTTCGCGCCCGACTTTCCGCATCGGCACTCGATGGCCTTCGGCGCGAACACGGGCGACGGCATCGGCGCGGCGCGAGCGGTCGGTGGACAGGTCGACAGTGCGCTGCATTCGCCGGGCCTGTGGACGCCGGCCTCCGAGTTGTCGACCTCGAAGCGCCGCGAGACCTTCATCTATGGCTACCTCGACCGTGGCCGCCCCGGCGTGATCGCGGTCGACGGCACCGGACGGCGCTTCGTCAACGAGTCCAACTCGTACCACGACATCGTGCTGGCGCTGTTCGAGCGCCAGCGTGCCGGCCAGAAGCGCTGCTACTTCATCTGCGACGCCGACTTCGTGCATCGACGCGGTCTCGGTGCCGTCCGGCCCTGGCCGTGGAACCTGGTGCAGATGCCGCAGATGCTGCGCAACGGATACCTGCTGCGCGCCAACACCCTGGCAGAACTGGCCTCGCGCGCCGGCATCGACCCGGCAGGACTGGAAGACGAAGTGCGCCGGCACAACGCGTTCTGCGTGACGGGCGTCGACACCGATTTCGGCAAGGGTGACACGGCCTACAACCGTTCATGGGGCGACCCCACCGTGAAGCCGAATCCCAACCTGGCACCGATCGCGCGCGGTCCGTTCTACGCACTCCCCATCGTGCCCGCCACGCTGGGCACCGCGATCGGGCTCAAGACCGACGCGCAGGCACGTGTCGTGGACGCGGCTGGCGCGCCGATCCCGGGCCTGTACGCCTGCGGCAACGAACTCGCGTCGATGATGCGCGGTGCCTACCCGGGCGGCGGCATCACGCTGGGCCCCGCGATCACTTTCGCCCACGCCGCGGTCGGCCATGCGCAGGCCGCGCACCCCTGATCCGATGCATGAGGACGCGATCGCGCCTCGCTCGGCACGTCAGGAACGGCTGTTCGTAGCGGGCTCATTCACGCCGCTCGACCGGGCTAGACTCGGCGCGATGGATGCGCCCAGCCCCCAAACTCGCCGATCGCGATCCGGATCCAGCAACGACAGCACGATCGGTCGGGCCGCTCACCTGCTGCGCATGCTGGCGGTGGCAGGTGGGCACGGGCTTGGGCTTTCCGAACTCTCCACCTACGTCGGACTGCCGCACCCCACGGTGCATCGCCTGCTCGGCCAGCTGATCGACGAGGGCCTTGCCCGGCGGGTCGAGACCTCGCGCCGCTACATCCTCGGGCCCATGCTGTTCGAATTGGGACTGGCGGCTGCGCCGCATTTCGAGATACGTCCGCATTGCAAGCCTTACCTGATGCAGCTGGCCGAGAGCACGGGCGAGACCGTCTATCTGACGATCCGCAGTGGCGACGAGGCGGTCTGCATCGACTGCTGCAACAGCGCCACGGCCGGCTCACGCGTGCTGCTGGTGATGGGAACGCGCTGGCCACTGGGCGCGGGTTCGGGCAGTGTGGCCATGCTGGCTCGCATGCCGCGCGAGGAACGCGACCACATCGTGTCGCTGTCGTTGCCGCGGCTGCGGGGCCCGTACAACGTGAGCAAGGACGACTTCATCACCGCCATCGAAGAGGCGTCACGCTCCGGTTATGCGTTTCTGCGCAATCGCGTGGCGCTCGGCGATTCGGCCATTGCGGTTGCGCTGACTGCGGATGGCCGACCAGTGGGTTCGGTCACCGTGGTGGGGCCGAACCACCGCATGCCGCATTCACGCGCGCCCGAGATCGCGCGGCAATTGAAGGAAGTCGTCGGGCAGATGGAGCAGCGGCTCGCGCCGTACTTCGCGAGCCTGGCATCGGAGTGCGATGCGTTGAGCGCCACGGGCTTTGCGAAGGTGCGCCGTTCTGCGTGAGGACGGCGGTCGCGGAGCATGTCGTCGTGACGGTGCGGTGATGGAAGGGGGCACTCTTGCGCAGGCATGCCGGCCGCTTCCATCGACCGCTCATCTGTTGAAAAATACTGCAAATGTTCAACTAAGTTTGAACAAAACTGCGGTTTTGATAAATAATAGATGAATGTCTGCTCGCTCCGACGCGCTGGAAAGCCTGCCCTCCGTGGCGGCCGGCGCGCTCGCGCGCCTGGGCTCGGATCTGGCCGTGGCGCGCAAGCGGCGCAAGCAGTCGCTGCGCAGCTGGGCCACGCGTTTGAACGTCTCGGTGCCCACGCTCATGAAGCTCGAGAAGGGCGACCCCTCGGTGGCGATCGGCGTCTATGCAACCGCACTCTGGGTGATCCAGCGCCACGAGGCGCTTGCGGCCTTGGCTGATCCCCAGCAGGACGTGGCGGCGCTGGAGAGCGAGGTCCGTGCGGCATCGCGTCGTGGAGCGCGCACCGATGACTGAGCGCAGTCCCTATGTCCCGCAGGACACCCTGTCGCTCTGGATGCTGACGGACCCCGCGCATCCGTCGCGCGTGGGTGAGATTTCGCTGGCGCTTGCTGCACAGGGCGTGGCGCTCCGCTATGCGGACGAATGGCTGCGCCACGGCTTCGCGTTGAGCGAAGACCTGCCCCTTGTCGACGCGCTGTTCGTGCCGTCGCGAAAGCAGGAGGTCGTTGGCGCCGTGGAAGATGCCAGGCCCGACCGATGGGGTGAACGCGTCATTCGCAAGTTCGAGCGGGCGCCGCGCATGTCGCTGCTCGAGTTCCTGCTCTTCGCCGGCGCCGATCGCTACGGCGCACTCGGCGTGAGCCAGCGCCTCGATGCGTACGAACCCTGGCCGTCCTCGCCGATGCCCACGCTCGGCGACCTGCCGGCAATGGACGAGGTGATCCGCAAGGTCATTGCCAACGAGCCGGTTCCAGACCTTGAAAAGCGGTTGCTGCGGCCTGGCGTGTCGCTCGGCGGCGCGAGGCCCAAGTCCGTCATCGAGATCGACGGCCAGCCCTGGCTGGTCAAGTTCGGTGAGGGCGAGGACGAAGACACGCCACTGATCGAGCATGCGACGATGACGCTCGCGGCACGCTGCGGCATCGAGGTCGCGCCGACGCGAGCGCTGCCGGTGCGCAACCGGCATGCGGTCGCCGTGCACCGCTTCGACCGCACCGACAGCGGACGCATCCACGCGATCTCGGCGCACGTCGCCTTGCGCGCCGTCGGCGAGGACTTCGGCTACCCGCAACTGGCGCAGCAACTGCGCCGGCTTTGCCGGGCCGACGACATCGCCCGCCAGCAGACGCAGCTGTTCCGGCGCATGGTGTTCAACATCCTGATGGACAACACCGACGACCACGAGAAGAACCACGCGCTGTTGCGCCAGGCCAATGGCAGCTGGACGCTGTCGCCGGCCTTCGACATCGTGCCCAGCCTGAGCGGGCTGGGCTACCAGGCGATCGCTGTGGGGCGTGATGGCGCGGTGTCGACGCTGGACAACGCGCTGTCCGCGGCGGCGGCGTTCGGGCTGAAGGCGGCGGCGGCCAAGGCCATCGTCAGAGACATCGCCAGCGTGGTGGAAGACTGGCGACGGCATTTCGCGGCATGCTCGATCGGTGATGCCGACCTGGAGGTGCTTGCGCAGTATCTGGACAACGACCGGCTGGGTGGTCAGCGCAGACTCTGGTCGACGATGTAAAGCGCGAGAACCCGGGCTGCGCCTGTTCTGGCCCGAGCGGACGGACACATGCGCCAGTGGTCGGCGCAACGGCACCCCACACCCACCCGCTACGCAGTCATCCCCCCATCCACGTTGTGGATCGCCCCCGTCACGAAACTCGACGTCGGCCCCAGCAACCAATACGCCACGTCGGCCACCTCCTCCGCGCTCGCGGCGCGGCCCAGCGGCTGCTTGCTGAAGTGCTGCTTCAACAGGCTTTCGACCTCGTCCTCCGACCGGCCTTCGGCCCGGAAGGTGCTGCGCAGCAGCGGCGTGTCGATCGGTCCCGGACAGATCGCGTTGACGCGGATGCGGTATGGCGCGAACTCCAGCGCCGCTTGCTGCGTCGCGCGGATCACCGCCGCCTTCGACGCGCCGTAGATCGCCAGGCCCGCGTCCGGCCGGCTGCTGCGCTGGCCCGACACCGACGCGGTGTTGACGATGACGCCGCCGCCCTGCGCCCGCATCACGGTGCCGACCGCCTGCAGGCCCAGCATCATGCCGAGCACGTTCACGCCGAACACGCGGTGGAAATCGTCTTCGCGGAAGTCCAGCAGCGAGGCCTGCGGGCCGACGATGGCCGCGTTGTTGTGGAACAGGTCGATGCGGCCGAAGCGCTCCAGCGCCGCAGCGACATAGCCCTGCACGTCGGACTTGCGCGCCACGTCGGCCTGCACCGGCAGCAGCCGCTCGCTGCCGAACGCGGCATGCGTCGACTGCGCGCGGTCGAGCGCCGCCGCATCGCGGTCGACCAACACCACCCGCGCGCCGGCGCGCAGCAACTGGCCGGCCCGCGCGAGGCCGACGCCGCTGGCGCCGCCGGTGATCACGGCCACCTGGCCGTCGAAGGGGGATGTCATTTGAAGGTCTCCTGCAGGGGGTCCGATGGAATCGGAGGAAGTAGGAAGGGTCCGGAAGCGATCTGATTCGGCCAATTGAATTCGCCGGCGGTCTCAACGGTCCGGCAGTGCGATGACGACCTTGCCCACATGCGCGCCGCCCTGCAGCCGCTCGAAGGCGGCGCGGCTGTCGTCCAGGTCGAACACGCGGTCGATCACCGGGCGCAGCGCATTGGCATTCAACGCAGCGACCATCCGGACGAAGCTGTCGCGCGGGCCGACGAACATGCCCTGCACACGGACCAGTCCGCCGATCAACTGGCGCACCGGCACATCGGAGGCCATTCCGCCGACGAAGCCGACCACGCCAACGAAGCCGCCCAGCGCGGTGGCCGCGATCGACTGGCCCAGCGTCGCGCCCGTGGTCTCGACCACGATGTCCACACCGCGTCCGCCGGTCGCCGCGCGCACTGCGGGCACCCAGGCCGGCATGCTGCGGTAGTCGATGCCGGCATCCGCGCCGAACGCCCGGAGGCGATTCAACTTGTCCTCGCTGGACGACAGCGCGATCACGGTCGCGCCCGCCGCCTTCGCGAACTGCAGCGCGAACAGCGCGACGCCACCGGTGCCCTGGATGAGCACGATGCTGCCCGCGCGCAAGCCACCGGCCGTCAGCACGGACCAGGCCGTGAGGGCTGCGATCGGCAGCGTCGCGGCCTCTTCATGGCGCCAGCCTTCAGGGGCGCGAACGGCATCGCCTTCCGCCACGCGGACGTACTCCTGCAGCACGCCGGGCAGCGGCGCGCCAAGCGTGCCGGCCCGCTGCGCGGGTGTCGGCAGGCCCGTCTGCCAGCCAGGCACGAAGACCGTCATCGCGCGTTCGCCGATGCGCCACTGCGTGACGCCGGCACCGAGCGCGACCACCTCGCCCGACGCGTCCGAGCCCGGCACGAAAGGCAGCGCGACCGGCGATGCGAGCCGCCCGGACACCGCGAACAGGTCGCGGTGGTTCAGGCTCACGGCCCGCACGCGCAGCAGGATCTGGCCCGGTCCGGGTTGCGGCACCGGCAGGCCGTCGGCGACCACCAGCGTGTCGATGCGATCGCCGTGCAGTTGCACTGCACGCATGGTGGAAGGCAAGGTGTGCATCGAAAAGCGGAAACGGCGCGCTCAGCGCATCGACATGCCGCCGTTGATGTCCAAGGTCGCACCGGTCACGAAGCCCGCGCCCGGCGACACCAGGTACGACACGGCCGTTGCGATCTCGTCCGGCGTGCCGATGCGCCCGAGCGGCACCTGCGACAGGCCCAGGTACTTCTGGTCGCCGTTCCCTTCCGCGACGGTCTGCGCCAGCATGGGCGTGTCGATCGGCCCGGGCGAGATGGTGTTGACCGTGATCCCGAGCGGCGCCGCCTCGCGCGCCGCCACCTTGCTCAAGCTCAGCACCGCGCCCTTCGATGCGCTGTAGGCCGCCCCGCTCTGTTGCCCACCGACCTGGCCGGCCAGCGAGGCGACGGTGACGATGCGGCCATGTGCCACCCGCGCACCGGTGGCGCGGCGGCGCAGCAGCTCGCGCACGCACAGGAAGGTGCCGCGGCCGTTGACGGCCATCAGGCGGTCCCATTCGTCCACGCCGAGTTCGACCAGCGGCAACCGGCCGGGACGCGGCGCGGTGCTCAGCAGTCCGGCAAAGCAGGCCAGCACCGCGATCGGGCCGAGCCGTGTCTCGACCGCCTCGAACAGCGCCTGGACAGAGGCTTCCTGCGCCACGTCAACCTGCAGGCCGATGTGGCCCGGGCCGATGCCGGCTGCGCCTTCGCGCGCGGCGTCGGCGCGCAGGTCCGCGATGGCGACGGTCAGCCCGTCTTCCGCGAGTCGTCGTGCGGTGGCGAGGCCGAGGCCGCTGGCCCCACCGGTGATGAGTGCAATGCGTGTCATGGGAATCGTGTGGAGATCGAGGTTCAGTCCGCGTCGGGATGCGCGTCGGTCCAGCACTGGACCATCGCGTCGCTCACGTAGGCGCTCGAGGTCTGGCCGCCGTCGACCGCCAGCACGTGGCCGTTGACGAAGCCGGCGTCGTCGCTGCACAGGAAGGCCGCGGCACCCGCGATCTCCTCGGGCAAGCCGGGGCGGCCCATCGGCGTGGTGCCGACGATGGTCGCGTAGAAGCGCGCCGTATGGAGCCGCGCAGCGGTCTGCGGCGTGGCGATGATGCCGGGCGCAATCGCATTCACGCGAAGCCCCGCGCCGCCGTAGTCGGCCGCCAGGTTGCGCGTGAGCCCGATCACGCCGGCCTTGGCGGTGGAATAGACGGCCTGCCGGCGGTAGCCCTGCACGCCGAGCGTCGATGCGATGTTCAGCACCACGCCCTTCGACGCCAGCAGCGCGTCGAAGGCCGCGCGCGTCAGCCGGAAGGTGCTCGTCAGGTTGACGCCCATCCACTTCTCGTAGTCGGCCTCGGTGGTCTCGTGGAAGGCCGGCGCATTGCCCAGCCCCGCGTTGTTGACCAGCACGCGGATGCTGCCGAAAGCCTCCAGGCAGGCGGCGACGATGGCCGCGGGCGCATCCGCATCGGTCACGTCGGCGACCAGCGTGCGGATGCGCCCGGACTGTGGCAGCGCGGCCAGCACATCGGGGTTTTTGTCGACCGCGAGCACGAGCGCGCCCTCTTCGTGCAGCCGCAGCGCGATCGCGCGGCCGATGCCGAGCCCGGCACCCGTGACGATGGCCGGTCGGCCGGTGAAGCGGTCTTTCATAGCACCTCGAACACGTCGTACACCGGGCCGTTCGGCTCGCGCGTGCCGGTGCCGATGGCGATGCGGTCGTTCAGCCAGCGCAGCCTGGGCGCCGCGGTCTCGAACTGGACGAGCACGCGGAAATAGTCGGCACCGCGCGGGATCGGCTCTCGGTTGACGATCTTCTGCATCAGTTCGGGTGGCCCGTTGCGCCGTCCGTTGTAGGTCATGTAGACGAGTTCGCCGGCGTCGGTCTCGAGCACCAGCCGCACGTCGAGGTGCAGGCCGCCGTCGGGCCGTTCCAGCACCACGTCGGCACCGCCGGGCAGCACCCGGCCGCGCAGCCGCTCGCCCTCGAACTGCCCGCCGGAGACGCACATGACGCGCCGGGTGTAGCCCATCGGCACCGCGCCGACGAGCTGCGCGGGCGCGTCGACTTCGGCCTTGATCGTGAACAGATGGGTCAGTGCAATGTCGGTCATCGCGGCTCAGTCGTAGCGCTTGCGGATGTTGCCGATCAGCTCGATCAGCGCCTTCGGCACGTCGCGGCCTTCGCGGATCGCCTGTTCCTTGCAGTCGACCCACAGCTTGAGGTCCTCGTAGCCCTTCTGCGTGTGGCGGTTCCACTGCGCGTCGAGCGGCGTGGTGATCTCCAGGCGCACGCCGGCCGGATCATGGAAGTAGATGCTCAGGATCAGGCCCTTATGGTCGGTCGGCCCGATGACTTCGATGTCGTTGGACTTGAGCCACTCGTACCACTTCATCACCTCCTCGCGGTTGGCTGCCTGCAGCGCGATGTGGTTGAAGATGTCGTAGGCCGGATGTGTCGACTTGGCCGGCGCGGGCACACCTGGCGCCTCGAAGAACGCGAGCGTCGAGCCGTCCTGCATCCGGAAGAAGATGTGGAAGTACGGGATGTCGTCGCCGGTCGACGGGATCGAGTCGTCGAGCACGGTGCTCGCGAGTTCCATGCCCATGATCCGGGTGTAGAAGTCGGCCGTGGCTGCCACGTCGTGGGTCACCCATGCGGCGTGGTTCAGCATCACGGGCGTGAGGCCGGGGTTGGCCTTGGCCGCGGCCATGACCGGCACGGCGGCGCGCAAGGGTTGCGGAGCGGTGGTCTGCATGTTGTCTTCTCCTGTGTGTCGGTGGCTTCAGATCGACAAGACGATCTTTCCGAAGTGCTGGTTGGCGGTCATGCGCGCAAGCGCATCGGCCGCCTGCGCAAGGGGAAAGCGGGCATCGATGGGCAGGCGCAGCCGGCCCGCGCCGAGCGCCCGGCCGAGGTCGGCCAGCATGCGGGCGTTCACGGTGCGCACCTCCTCGACCGAACGGCTGCGGAAGGTCACGCCGACATAGGTGAGCCTTCGCAGCGAATGCACATTGAGGTCGACCGGCACGACGATGCCGCCCAGCCGCCCGACGTTGACGATGCGCCCGCCGATCGCGGTGGCTTCCATCGTCTGGTTGAAGCGGGGGCCGCCGACCATGTCGACCACGACGTCGACGCCGCGGCCCTGCGTCGCGTCCTGGATGGACTCCACCCAGCCGTCCGATGTCGAGTCGACCGCATGCGTGGCACCGGCTTCGAGGATGCGGGCCCGCTTGGATTCGTGCGTCGAGCTGCCGACGACCACGGCCGCACCGAGCTCGCGTGCGATCTGCAGCGCCATCAGGCCGACGCCCGAAGTGGCGCCGTGGATCAGGATCGACTGGCCGCGCTGCAGTTGCCCGTGCGTGACGATGGCGTCGTGCATGGCCTGCAGCGCCAGCGTGAGCACGGTGGCGTCCTCGAACGACAGCGTGTCGGACGGGATGCGGCAGGCGCGGCCCCAGTCGGTCACGGCGTACTCGGCATAGGCGCCGGCGCCGGTGCACATCACGCGGTCGCCGATCGCATGGCCCTGCGCCTCGACACCGAGCCCGACCACCTCGCCGGCCCATTCCATGCCGATGACCTTGTCGCCGCCGTTGGCGAGGCCGACCAGGTCGGCGCGGTTCAGGCTTGCGGCGCGCACGCGCACCAGGATCTCGTTGGGCTTGGGCTGCGGCACCGGCACGTCCTGCAGGCGCGCACCGCCGGCGGTGGCAAGCACCGCCTTCATCGTGGTCGGGTTCATAGCTGCGGGTCCGCGATGCGGACGGTGATGCCGTCGCGTTCTTCGGTCATGAGGAGCTGGCACGAGAGCCGGCTGTTGGGTTGCCGCGGCGCGGCGGTGTAGTCGAGCATCTGGGCCTCTGCGGGCGACGGCTCGTCGAGCAGCGGCAGGTACTGTTCCTCGACGAAGACATGGCAGGTGGCGCAGCTCATGGCGCCGCCGCAGTCGCCGACGATGCCTTCGATGCCGTTGACGGTGGCGGCTTGCATGAGACTGGTGCCGATGGCCACGTCGACCTCGGCGCTGGCCCCGTCGGGCGAAATGAAGATGGCTCTGGGCATGTAGCGATTCCCTGTGATCGAGCCCGCACTGTCCGCCCACGGCCCTGAAGCGTCAGTCCCCTTGGCAGGGGACGGAAGGCCGCGCCATGCGCCGCCACACTCGGCGCCTCGTTGCGCAGGGCCATGCACTGCCGCGCGCTCGCAGACTCACCACGGAGACATCGTTCGCATGCTGCAATCCATTGCCATCGTCGGCGCAGGCCAGGCCGGCTTCCAGGTGGCCGCATCGCTGCGCCAGGAGGACTACACCGGCCGCCTCACGCTGATCGGCGACGAGCCGGGTCTGCCGTACCAGCGCCCGCCTCTCTCCAAGGCCTACATGCTCGGCAAGACCGACGCCGAAGGCCTGCTGTTCCGGCCCCGGAAGTTCTTCGACGAGCACGACATCGCGATGGTTTCGGGACGCGCCGCCGCGATCGACCGGACCAACCGCCACGTCGCGATGGCGGACGGCCGCACCATCGCCTACGACCACCTGGTGCTGGCACTCGGCGCGCACAACCGCGTGCTGCCGGTGCCCGGCGCAGCGCTGAATGGCGTGTTCGGATTGCGCACGCTGGCCGACGCGGCGGCGGTGTCGCAACGGCTCGCCGATGCGCGCAACGTGGTGGTCTGCGGCGCAGGCTTCATCGGGCTGGAGTTCGCGGCGGTGGCGCGCGCGCAGGGCTGCACGGTGCATGTGCTGGAGCTGGCCGACCGGCCGAAGGCGCGCGCGGTGTCGGCCGAGACCTCGACCTGCTTCCGCAAGGCGCACGAGGCGCGTGGCGTGCGCTTCGATTTCGGCGAAGGCCTGTCTCATGTGGAAGGCCGCGATGGCGATGTGACGGGCGTGGCGACGACCAGCGGCAAGACCTTGCCGGCCGACCTGGTGATGGTCGGCATCGGCGTGCTGCCGAGCGTCACGATAGCGGCCGAGGCGGGGCTGGACATCGACAACGGCGTCAAGGTCGACGGCGACCTTCTGACGTCCGACCCTGCGATCTCCGCCATCGGCGACTGCGCGTCGTTCCCGAGCCGGCATGCCGATGCTCGCGTGCGCCTGGAGTCGGTTCAGAACGCGGCCGATCAGGCGCGCTGCGTGGCGGCGCGACTGATGGGCAAGCCGCAGCCGTATGCGGCGCTGCCGTGGTTCTGGTCGGATCAGGGGGACATGCGGCTGCAGATCGCCGGGCTGTCGCAGGGCGCCGATGCGACGGTGGTCGTTGGCGACCGGGCCGGTCGGCAGTTTTCCGTGCTGTGCTTTCGTGGGGATCAGCTGCTGGCGGTGGAGTCGGTCAACAAGCCGGGCGATCACATGGCTGCGCGCAAGCTGCTGGGACGCATGCCTTCATTGACGGCGCGGGAGGCGGCGCAGACGGGGTTCGACCTGCGGGCCTTCGAGGCGGCTTCGCGGCAATGACCTTGCCCTGGCAAGACACCCGCCTTGCCAACCGATTCGATGCAGCGAGGGCAACGACAAGCTCTTCTCGACATTGACGTGGCGCGCATTGCAGTTGCCGGCTTCCATCCGCCTGTCTCGACGCTCTTAATCGAAAACAAATCTTCGGGCGCGATCATCTTGGCGTACCGCATCGAACGCATGCGATCCGTCATTGCCACGAGGAGACACAGCCAATGAGGCAGAACGCCGAATCCGAAAATGCCGGGGCCGACCCGCGGGCACGGCCAGTGCGCGCTGCACGCGAGCTGGAGGCACCCTGCGCCGTTGCGGCCATAGTCTCTGTCGGTGTCGCTGCATGCCTGATCGCCGTCGTATGGGCCACCTACGCGGCCTTCGACCTGCAGGTCTTCGACCTCCAGCAGGCCGTGTGGCATGCCACACCTCACACAGCGCCGCCGTCGGCCGTCGGCAAGACGCAAGATACCGACACTGTGGTCGTCATCGGCCCCCGTGGCCCGGGCCCGGCCGTTCGATGAAACGTGCCATTCACCGCCACATCGAACGCCATCGCAGTCCCGCATGGGCCGGCTGCGTGCTGCCGTGCTCGGCGCGAACGACGGCATCGTCTCGACTGTCAGCCCAATAATGCGCTCAGGGCGCGCCCTGTGGCTGCGCGGAGCGATGGCCGATGCGTTTACTGATTGTTGAAGACGATGTCCTGCTGGGCGACGCGTTGGCGACCGG
>CAIQMJ010000659.1 GCA_903872875.1 uncultured Variovorax sp. | reverse complement strand
GGCCGCCCGGCAGTGCCAGGCCCATGCCCCACTTCTCCATGAAGTCGTGGTCGCAGACCAGGTAGGCAGGCAGCGTCGGCACGGTCTCGTTCGACCGGTACATGCCGCGCACGAACTCGTGGTACGAGGTCGACTCGTTGACGAAGCGCTCGCCGGCCTGGTTGACCGCCATCAGGCCGGGTTTGGCGCGGTCCCAGACCAGATGCGGATAGCGCACGACGCTACCGTCCGCCCGCTGCAGGATCGACACCGGCGCCCAGAAGGCGGGGCTCGCGTGGCCGCTGCCCATCGCGGCACCGGCCTCGCGTGCCAGCGCGATGCCTTCGCCGCGGTTGCCTTGCGGCGACATCGACCAGGCGCCGGTCGGCTGCGGATACAGTTCGCCGCGCAGCGACGCGTCCCAGGGGAAGCCGCCGGTCGCGACCACCACGCCGCGCTTGGCGCGCACGCGCACCGTCTTGCCGCCGCGCTGCACGGACACGCCGCTGGCGCGGCCGTCGTCCACATGCAGCTTCTGCAGCGGCGTGTCGAGCCAGTACGCGATGTGGCGGTCCAGCACGCTCTTGAAGAGCCGCGCTGCGAGCGCGTTGCCCAGCACCAGCCGGGTGCCGCGGTGGTAGCCGCGCAGCCGGTCGGAGAAGAAGCGCAGAACCAGCTTCATGCCCTCGCGCCACGACGTGAAGGACTTGGTGACCGCCAGCAGATGCTTCGCGTCCGTCATCGTGATCATCATGCCGCCGAGCACCATGAACTCCGGCAGCGGGTCGCGCAGCTCGCGGAAATGCCTGCCGAGCAGCCGTCCGTCGAACATCGCCGGGTCGAGCGAGCGCCCGCCCATGGCGGCGCCGTCGCGGTCCGGGTAGTAGTCGGGCGAATAGCTGCGCGCCACCAGCTTGACGTCGGTATGGCGTTCGAAGAAATCGACCATGCCCGCGGCGTTGCGCAGAAAGGCCTGCTGCATCGCGACGGGTGCGGCGCCGCCGACCGTGCGCTGCATGTACGTCCAGGCCTTGTCGAAGCTGTCGGGGTGCCCGACCTTCGCCGCCTGCGCATTCATCGGCGCCCACACGGCGCCGCCCGAGACCGCGGTCGAGCCGCCGACCCGGTCGGTCTTCTCGACCAGCAGCACCTTGCGGCCTTCGATGCTGGCCGACAGTGCAGCCGCCATGCCGCCGGTGCCGGCACCGATCACGACGACGTCGTACTCGTCGTCCCAGGTCATGTCGGAGGTTGCGTTGGATGTCATGCGCCGGACCCGCCCAGCGACTTGCCGCCATCGACGAACAGCACCTGGCCGGTGATGAAGCCGGTCTGCGACGAGACCAGGAACGACACGGCCTGCGCGATGTCTTCCGGCCGGCCGGCCTTGCCGGTCGGCTGCAGCGCCAGCTGCGCGGCCAGCCGCTCGGGCGTGAGCGCACGCAGGATCGGCGTGTCGATCAGGCCGGGTGCGATCGCATTGACCAGGATGCCGCGCGGTGCGAGCTCCATCGCGCTCGCGCGGGTGTAGCCGACGACCGCAGCCTTCGACGCCACGTAGTGCGGATGGTTCTTCGCGCCGAGGTACGCACGCGATGCGATGTTCACGATGCGGCCGCCTTCGGGCATGGTCTTCGCGACCTCCTGCGTGAGCGTGGCGACGGCGATCAGGTTGACCTCGTAGGCACGGCGGAAGTCGGCATTGCTGACCTCGAGGAACTTGCGTTCGTCGAAGATGCCTGCGTTGTTGACCAGTGCCTGCACCGGTGGCAGCGAGCGCACCAGGCCGCGCACGGCCTCCTCATCCGTCAGATCGAGCACGCGGCACTGCACCGCCAGGCCGAGCCCGACGAGCCGCTCGGTCTCGCGTTGCGCGAGCGCCTCGTCGCGGTCGACCATCGTCACCGCGAAGCCATCGCGCGCGAGGCGCTCGACCGTGGCGAGTCCCATGCCGCCGGCGCCGCCGGTGACCAATGCAATCGGTTTGCTGCTGTTCATGTCGAACGGGTCCTGTGTCATGCGGAAAGAAAGCCGCCGTCGACCGGCAGCACCACGCCATTGACGTAGCTGGCCATCGGCGAGCAGAGGAAGACGACCGGGCCGACGATCTCGTCGACCTCGCCGCCGCGCGCCATCGGCACGCGCGTCATGTACCAGTCGGTGCCTCCCGGAACGGCGAGCTGCGGCGCGACCATGTCGGTGAGCATCAGCCCCGGCGCGACCGCGTTGGCGCGCACGCCGAAGGGGGCGAGTTCGCGCGCCAGCACCTGCGTGAGCGAGCGCACCGCGCCCTTCGAGGCCACGTAACCGGCCGACGAGATGCCGCTCACGAAGGCGACGATCGACGACAGGTTGACGATGCAGCCGCGCGTCGCCTTGAGCGCCGGAATGAACGCATGCGTGACGTTGAACAGGCCTTGCAGATTGACGTCGATCAGCCGGTCCCACACCTCGGTCGCCTGCGGGTCGTCGACGCGCGACTTGCCCGAGATGCCCGCGTTGTTGATGAGCGCATCGATAGGCCCGAAGCGCGCGTGCAGATCGGCGGCGCAGGCCTGCACCGCGGCGCGGTCTGTCACGTCGATGGCGACGCTCCATGCCTGGCCGCCCGACGCGACGATCGACGCGGCAACCGCCTCGGCGCGCGCCAGGTCGATGTCGGCAGCGATCACGCGCGCGCCTTCCTTCGCGAAGCCGTGCGCGATGGCCGAGCCCAGGCCGCCGCCCGCGCCGGTGACGAGTGCCAGCTTGTCCTTGAGTAGATCCATGGTGATTCCTGTGTGTTCTCAGACGCCGAGGTACGCCCGGCGCACGGCCGGGTCGTTGATGAGCTGGCTCGACGGCCCTTCGAGGGTGATCTCGCCGTTCTCGAGGATGTAGGCGTGGCTGGCCACCGTGAGCGCGAGCCGCACGTCCTGCTCGACCAGCAGGATCGTGAGTCCCTGCTCGCGGTTGAGGCGCTGGATCGACTCGAAGATCTGCTCGACCAGCAGCGGCGACAGGCCCATCGACGGCTCGTCGAACATGATCATCCGGGGCCGCGACATCAGCGCGCGGCCGATCGCCAGCATCTGCTGCTCGCCGCCGGACAGCGTCGCGGCGCGCTGCTCGGCGCGCTCCTTCAGGCGCGGGAACATGGCGAAGACCTTCTCGAAATCCTCGGCCATCTCGCCGCGGTTGCGCCGCAGGAAGGCACCGAGCTCGAGGTTCTCGCGCACGCTCATTTCCTTGAAGACCTCGCGGCCCTCGGGCACCTGCACCAGGCCGCGGCGCACGATCTCGTCGGACGGCAGGCGCTGGACCGGCGCACCGTCGAAGATCACTTCGCCGGCCGTCGGGTTGATCAGGTGCGAGATGGCATTGAGCGTGCTGCTCTTGCCCGCGCCGTTGCTGCCGAGCAGCGCGACGATGCCGCCGTGCGGCACCTGCAGCGACACGTGCGACAGCGCCTGGATGGCGCCGTAGGACGCGCTGATGCCGCGCAGTTCGAGCATCGGCGTCGGGTTGCGTGGGGTCTCAGGCACGGGCGGCTCCCTTGCCGAGATAGGCTTCGATCACGGTCGGGTCCTCGCTGATTTCCTTGGGCGTGCCTTCGGCGATCTTCTGGCCGAAGGACATCACGGTGATGCGGTTGGAGATCGACATCACGAGCTGCATCACATGCTCCACCAGCAGCACGGTGATGCCGTCGCGGCGCGCGAGTTCGGTGAGCAGGTGGTCGAGCTTCTCGATGTCGCGGTTGCGCAGGCCGGCGGCCGGCTCGTCGAGCAGCAGCAGCTTGGGCTTCAACGCGAGCGCGCGGGCGATCTCCAGCAGCTTCTGGTGGCCGAAGTCGAGCTCCTTGGCGCGCGTGTTGCGGTCGTGGGTCAGGCCGACGCGTTCGATCAGGCTGTCGACCAGGTCGCGGACCTCGCCGCTCGGCCGCCGCAGCAACCGCCCGAGCGTGTTCGCGCTGTGCGAATGGCAGCCGAGCAGCACGTTCTCGTAGACGCTGAGATCGCCGAACAGCTCCAGGTTCTGGAAGGTGCGCGCCACGCCCATGCCGGCCATGCGGGTCGGCGGGAAATGGGTCACGTCCTCGCCTTCCAGCCGGATGCGGCCGTCGCTCGGCTGGTAGTAGCGCGAAATGCAATTGAAGGTGGTCGACTTGCCGGCGCCGTTCGGGCCGATCAGCGCATGGATGGTGCCGCGCTCGACCTGGAACGACAGCGCGTTCACCGCCACCAGCCCGCCGAAACGCACCGTGATGCCGGAGACGTTCAGGAATGGCTGTGCACTCATGGCGCCACCTCCTTCACCACCTGCCGCGCGGCCCGCTTGTTGCGGTCGGCGAAGAGGCCCTTGGGGCGGAACATCATGAAGCCCATCAGGATCACGCCGTAGATGATTTCCTGCACCGACATCAGCTGGCGCAGCAGTTCGGAGATCAGGCCGAAGGCGATGGCGCCGGCCACCGCGCCGCGCACCGAGCCCATGCCACCGACCACGACCATCGTCAGCACCAGGATGGTGGTCTGGAAGCCAAGGCTTTCCGGATGGATGAAGGACGTGAACAGCGTGTACATGCCGCCCGCGATGCCGGCGAAGGCCGCCGAGATCGCGAAGGCGCTCTGCTTCATGGCCTTGACGTTGATGCCCATCGCCATCGCGGCGACGTCGCTCTCGCGTACCGCGCGCAGCGCCGAGCCGTATTGCGAGCGCGCCAGCGCCACGGTCAGCCACAGCATCAGGCCAGCCAGCACAACCACGAAGGGATAGGCCTGCAGGTCGTTGGTCAGCTTGTAGCCGAACAGTTCGGCCGGCTGCATCTGCATGCCGTTGGAACCGCCGGTGACGCGTTCCCAGCTGAGGAAGACCCATTGCATCGCCTCGCCGAAAGCGAAGGTGGCGAGTGCCAGGTAGATGTCGCGCATGCGCAGCGCGAGGTAGCCGATCAGGAAGCCGAGCACGGCCGACAGCAGGCCGGCCGCGACGATCGACACGATGAAGGGCGGATGCCAGGCCGCATTGATGATGCCGGCCGTGTAGATGCCGATGCCGTAGAAGGCCGCATGGGCCAGGGCGAACTGCCCGGCCTCGCCGATCACCACGTGCATGCCGAGCGACAGCACCACGAAGACCATCAGCAGGTTGACGACGTACAGCACATAGCCCGACACGGCGAAGGGCAGGACCATCAGGATCAGGGCGCCGGCCAGCAGCGCCCAGTGGTCACGGGTCATGGATTTCATACTTTCTTCACTTGCGGCTTGCCGCCCAGGATGCCCTGCGGGCGCACGATCAGCGTGACGAGGATCGCCAGGAAGGGCGCGACCACGATGGCGTTGGTGGAGATGAAAAGGCCCACCAGGTTCTCGACGATGCCGATGATCAGTCCGCCGACCACGGCGCCGGGCAGGCTGGTGAAGCCGCCGACGATCGCCGCGGCGTAGGCCAGGATCGCGATGTGCGCGATGTCGGGCGTGATCAGCACCTTGGGCGTGATCAGCAGCGCCGCCAGCGCCGATATGACGCCCGACATCGCCCACACCATCATGCGGATGTGCGACAGGCGGATGCCCACGATCTGCGCGGCGCGCGGGTTCATGCCGACCGCGCGCATCGCCTTGCCGATGCGGGTGCGGCTGAACATCAGGTAGATCAGCAGCATCAGCACGACCGAGCTGACGAAGATGGTGATGTCGAGCCGCGTCAGGAACGCGTCGCCGATCATCACCGGATCGTTCGCGACCAGCGACGGCAGCGAGCGCGGCGTGTCGCCCAGGCCGGTCTGGCGCACCAGGCCCTTCAGCGTGTAGGCCAGGCCCAGCGTGGCGATCACAAGCTGCGGGCCCACGCCCTTCGAATGCGTGACGCGCTCCATCACGACGCCCTGGAACAGCGCGGCACCGGCGGCCACCGCGACCACCGTCAGCGGGATGACCAGTGCATACGGCAGACCGGCGATCAGCAGCAGCGACAGCGCCACATAGCCGCCGATCATGAAGATTTCGCCCTGCGCGAAGTTGGGCACGTCGGTCGTCTTGAAGATGGCGACGATGGCGATGGCCAGCAGCGCATACACGCTGCCGGTCACCAGCCCGGACAACACGCCCTGCTGCAGGAACAGCCAGATATCACTGAAACTCATAGCGTTGCGGAAGGCGCCCGCGCGGTGCGGGCGGCCTCCCCTCCTTGGTGGATTACTTGGGCTGGTAGGTCCACAGGCTGCGATAGGCGCCCGGAACCACGGCCATGTCGGTGCCGTCGAATTTCAGGTAGATGGCCGACTTCTGACCTGCGTGGTCGGTCGGCGTCAGTTCGATCGGGCCGGCCATCACGTTCGACTCGAACTTGGTCTGCGACAGCGCCGTCAGGAACTTCTCGCGGGTCAGGTCCGGGCCCGCGGCCTTCAGCGCATTGACCACCGTCATGGCCGACGGAATGCCGTAGGGCATGTAGGTCTGCGGGTAGCCGGGCTTGGCGGCGAGCTCGGGGTAGTAGCTCTTGTACATGTCGTAGACCCACTTCAGCTTGGGGCCGCCGGCCACGTCGGTCATGACTTCCTGCAGGTAGACGTTCTTGAAGGCCTCCTTGTTGCCGACGTTTTCCACCAGCTGCTTCAGGTCGGCCGTGCCATTGACCGCGATGACGATCGGCTTGGTCCAGCCCAGTTCCTGCGCCTTCTTCACCAGCAGGCTGACCGGGCGCGCGTAGGTGGTGATGAGCAGCACGTCGGGGTTGGACGCACGGATCTTCAGCATCGGCGCGGTGACGTCCGTCAGGTTCGGCGCGACCGACTGCACCTGCAGGTCGACACCGAGCTTCCTGGCCTGGAATTCCGCGGCCTCGAGGTTCCAGCCGCCATAGGCGTCGTCGTG
Source organism: uncultured Variovorax sp. (assembly GCA_903872875.1). GTDB lineage: Bacteria > Pseudomonadota > Gammaproteobacteria > Burkholderiales > Burkholderiaceae_C > Variovorax. The sequence goes on along the minus strand of CAIQMJ010000659.1, from coordinate 12,980 downwards.
GTTGATGTAGCCGATCTTCTTGCCCTTCAGGTGCTCGGCGGCGAACTGCACCATCGAGCCGCCGACCGCGCGCTGAGAGATCGAGAAGGCGCCGTAGATGTATTTCGACGGCGGATACAGCGCGCCGTCACCCGAGGCATTCAGCATCACGAACGGGATCTGCGAGCGCTCGACATATTCGCGCGCGCCGACCACCGCCGCGGAACAGGAGCCGCCGTTCAGGGCGAACACCTTGTCCTGCTCGGTCAGCTTCTTGACGGCGGCCAGCAGGTCGTTGGCGTTGCAGCGGTCGTCCTCGACCACCAATTCGATCTTGCGGCCGTTGATGCCGCCTTCCTTGTTGACCTTGTCGTAGTACATCCTGGCGGCGTTCATCACGTCGAAGCCGTAGGCCATCGAGTTGCCGGACAGAGGACCGAACAGGCCGATCTTGATGGTCTTGTCGGTGAGGCCGGGGTCCTGCTGCGCGTATGCGGCACCAAGGGTCAGGCCGCATGCGGCCAGTGCGATCAGGTTCTTCAGTCGTTTCATGTTGTCTCCTTCTGGTTTGTCGAGAGGCGCGGGAAAGCGTTGCGTCATTGCATGCGGTAGCCGCCGTTCACGTCGATCACGTCGCCGGTGATGTACGACGCGGCCGGCGACACCAGGTAGCTCACGGCAGCGGCCACGTCGTCCACCGTGCCCACCCGGCCGAGGGGGATGTTCTGGGCCACGGCGGCGAGAGCGCCGCTGCTGGACACCGTGCTGCGCAGCATCTCGGTGTCGATCAGTCCGGGAGCGATGACGTTGGACGTGATGCCCAGGTGCGCGGCCTCGCGTGCAAAGGCCTTGGCGTAGCCGTGGACGGCGGCCTTGGCGGCGATGTAGGCCGAACTCGAGCGGTAGCCGCCGAGCTGCGCCGCGACCGAACCGAAGAACACCACGCGGCCATCCGCCGCCGGCGCTGCCTCGCGGCGGCGCAGGTACTCGCGGCTGCAGAGGAAGGCGCCGCGGGTGTTCACCGCGAAGCTGCGCTCCCATGTATCCACGGTCATGTCCTTGATCAAGGGACGCTCGCCATTCGGCAGGATCAGCAGACCCGCCACGCAGACCAGCACCGACACGGCGCCGAACGACGACTCCACGTCCTCGAACAGGCCCTGCACGGCGGCTTCGTCCGAGACGTCGACCGTGCGTGCAGCATGTGGCGCTCCCAGGCTTTCCGCGACGCGGGCAGCGTTGGCGCCGTCGATGTCGGCAATCAGCACCCGAAGGCCTTCGGCGGCCAGCTTGCGCGCGACGGCCTCGCCGATACCGCGCCCGCCTCCCGTGACCACCGCCAACCGGCCTTGCGTTGAACTTTCAGGCATGCATGTCCCTTTCAAAAATCGCTGATGTCTCAATTCAGGGCGGGAGTATGTATACATGTAGAAGAATAAAGCACCGGGTTTACCCGGTAAAACGCTCAAATATGGCGTCCACGTATACTTGATCGATCAACAGAATTGCTCGATGAATGGGGAGACTGCCTTGGAAACACTGTCCCAACAGGTCACGGACACGCTTCGCGACTGGGTTCTCCACGGACGATTCAAGGCAGGCGAACGCATCGAGGAAATCCCGACCGCGCAGGCCATGGGTGTGTCGCGGACACCGGTGCGCGCCGCGCTGCAGGCGCTCGCCAACGAGGGGTTGATCGATCACCAGCCCAAGCGCGGCTATCTCGTCAGGGCGTTCGAACTGGAAACGATCGTCGCGGCCTACGAGGTGCGTGCCGTGCTCGAAGGGCTGGCCTGCCGGAGCGCGGCGCAGCGCGGCCTGAGCGCCGCGCAGGCGCAGACGCTGCGCGACTGCCTGGCGAACGGCGACCGCATCCTGGGCAAGGGCGTGCTGCTGCCTGAGGACCACGAGCCCTATCAGCAGATCAACGTCACGCTGCACAACACGCTGCTGTCGGCCTCGTCCAACCCCTGGCTGAGCCGCTTCGCCGAGCAGGCACACAACATCCCGTACGCATCGGACCGCATCGTGTTGTGGGACGTGGAGCACGCCGTGATCCTGCGCTCGCATGGCGACCACCATCGCATCGTGGAAGCCGTGCTGGCGGGCGACTGCACCCGCGCCGAACAGCTGATGCGCGAGCACGTGTACTACGCGGGCATCATTTTCAGGAACAACTTCGAGCGGTTGATGAAGGATGGCGAAGCCGCGGCATAGCCTGGCGCGCAAGTTGCGGCGCATGCAGCCATCGCTGCCGGTACGATTCGCGATCGCCGCGTTTCGACGTCACCGCACCCCAGAACTGCAAGGCTTCATGAATTCCGAACCCGTCGCCCGGCCGCGAAGCGGCCCCCGCAATCCGGTGCGCAAGCATGCGCAGGAACGCTTCGACGCGCTGCTCGACGCCACGGAAAGGCTGCTGGCAAAAAGCCTGAACGAGGAGATCAGCCTGGCGCAGATCGCCGAGCTCGCTGCCGTGCCGCTGGCATCGGTCTACCACTTCTTCCCGAACCGGAATGCGGCCTTCGTCGCCCTGGCCCAGCGCTTCCACTCCGAACTCTGGCGGCTCGCGGCGCAGCCGCACGAGCCTGCGCCTCAGAGCTGGCAGGAGATGGTCGAGCGCAACCAGCGGCGCTCGTCCGCCTACCTGAACGCCCATCCCGCGGCGCTGCGTCTCTTCATGGGCGCCGGCGTCAGCGTGCAGGTGCGCAACCTGGACATGCACGGCAACACGGTGCTGACGCGCCTGCGCATGGACCAGTTCTCCCGCTACTTCGAAATGCCGCGCATCCCCGATCTCGAGAAGCGCCTCGGCGTCGCGCTCGCCGTTTCCGACGGCGTCTGGGCCCTGTCGTACAGCGCCCACGGGCGCATCACCGACGACTACATCCTGGAGTCGGTCCGGGCGGCCAACGCCTACCTGCGCTGCTTCATGCCGGAAGTGCTGCAGCCGAAGGCCTGAGCGGCGCACCCTGCGGTGCAACCAAGGGTTGACCGCAGTATTTCTCGAATAATCTACAAGTAAGCTTCGACTTGGCATCGTCCTTGCGACGATCCTTGCGTGCGCGTCATCTCAGCCGATTCTCCCCTTCTGGATGCCCGCTTCCGGGGCGCCCTGCACCAGGATGATCTGCCATGGCGAAAACGTCAAATTGTTGTTGAAGTCGAATTTTCTATCAATTAATATCGATCAAGACGCATCGACCGTTCAGGCCGACAGCGCCTCCAGTTCGTCGATCAACACCAGCAAGGACGGTTCTCTCATGTGGACAAATACCCAGAACAAGGCGCTCCAGGCGCGTGCCGAACGCGTGATGCCGGGCGGCATGTACGGCCATGAATCGACGCGGCTGCTGCCGCCCGATTTCCCCCAGTTCTTCCAGCGCGCGCAAGGCACCCGGCTCTGGGACATCGACGGCAACGAGTACATCGACTACATGTGCGCCTTCGGCCCGAACCTGCTGGGCTACGGCGACGAGAAGGTCGAGCAGGCAGCCCGCGCACAGGCGCAGCGCGGCGACACCATGACCGGCCCGAGCGATGCGATGGTCCGGCTGGCCGAACTGTTCGTGGACACCATCACCCACGCCGACTGGGCGATGTTCTGCAAGAACGGCAGCGACGCGACCGCGATGGCGCTGGTCTGCGTGCGGGCGCACCGCCAGCGCCGCAAGGTGCTGCTGGCGCATGGCGCCTATCACGGCGCGGCGCCGTGGTGCATGCCGCAGGCGGCCGGCAGCACGCCCGAGGACCGCGCGCACATCATCCCGTTCCGCTACAACGACCTCGCCAGCCTGGCCGAAGCCGTCGAACTCGCCGGTGACGACCTGGCCGGCATCTTCGCCACGCCGTTCCGCCACGAGGCCTTCGGTGACCAGTACCTGCCCGACGCGGCCTATGCGCGCGAAGTGCGCCGCATCTGCGACGAGCGCGATGCGCTGCTGGTGGTCGACGACGTGCGTGCGGGTTTCCGCATGGCACGCGACTGCAGCTGGTCGGCGCTCGGCGTGCAGCCCGACCTGAGCACCTGGGGCAAGTGCATCGCCAACGGCCATCCGATCTCGGCGCTGCTCGGCTCCGACAAGGCACGCGACGCGGCCACGCGGATCTACGTGACGGGCTCGTTCTGGTTTTCCGCCGTTCCGATGGAGGCCGCCATCGCCACGCTCCAGCAGATCCGCGACTCGGACTACCTGGAGCGCATCGCGCACACCGGCCAGTTGCTGCGCGACGGTCTCGATGCGCAGGCCCACAGCCATGGCTTCGCGCTGCGCCAGACCGGCCCGGCGCAGATGCCGCAGATCTTCTTCGCGGACGACCCCGACATGCGCGTCGGCTACGCATGGACTGCCGCGGCGATCCGGCGCGGCGTGTACCTGCATCCGTACCACAACATGTTCATCAACGCGGCGCTGACGCCGGCCGACGTGGCGCTCACGCTGGAGCGCACCGACGACGCGTTCGCCGAACTGCGCAGGACGCACGCCCAGCTGCCGCCGCAGGCCGATGCCCGCGTGGTCGAGCGCATCCGCCGCGCTGCGCTGGCGACCGCGCCGGCCTGAAGCACGACGCCCAGTTCCCACCCCACTTCACCCTTCCCAGCTTCAGGAGAACCGCATGAAACGCAGAGATGTACTCAAGGCCGGCGCCGCCGGCGCACTGTTGCCAGGCTTCGCGATCGGGCAGGCCGCCAAGGTGCTCAAGTTCGTGCCGCAGGCGGACCTGGCGCTGCTGGACCCGGTGCAGACGACCGGGCTCGTCACGCGCAACCACGCGATGATGGTGTTCGACACGCTCTACGGGGTGGACAACCAGTTCCAGCCGCAGCCGCAGATGGTCGCGGGCCACCAGATCACCGACGACGGCAAGACCTGGACGCTCACGCTGCGCGACAAGCTCGCCTTCCACGACGGCACGCCGGTGCTGGCGCGCGACGCGGTGGCGAGCATCGAGCGCTGGTCCAAGGTCGACGTGCTGGGCCAGCTGATGCGTGCGCAGCTCGACGAGCTCAGCGCACCGACCGACAAGACGCTGCGCTTCCGCTTCAAGAAGCCCTTCCCGATGCTGCCGCTCGCGCTCAGCAAGACGAGCGGCATGTGTCCCATCATGCCGGCGCGGCTCGCCGCGACCGAGCCGTCGGTGCAGGTGACCGAGATGGTGGGCAGCGGCCCGTTCCGCTTCGTGGCCGGCGAGCGCGTACCGGGGTCGCGGGCGGTCTACCAGAAGTTCGCGGGCTATGTGCCGCGCGAAGGCGCGCCGGCCTTCACCTCGGGCGGCAAGATCGCCTATGTGGACCGCGTCGAGTGGCACACCATTCCCGATGCGGCCACCGCCGCCGCCGCCCTCCAGTCCGGCGAGGTCGACTGGTGGGAACAACCCATTCCCGACCTGATTCCGATCCTGCGCGGCCACAAGGACATCAACGTGCAGGTGCACGACAAGGCGGGCTCGATGGCGATGATCCGCTTCAACCAGCTCAACGCGCCGTTCGACAACCCGGCCGTGCGACGCGCGCTGCTCGCGGGCATCACGCAGGCCGACTACATGATGGCCGCGATGGGCGAGGACAAGCTGCGCTGGCGCGACAACGTGGGCTTCTTCCTGCCGGGCACGCCCTTCGCCAACGACGGCGGCATGGCCGCGCTCACCAGTGCGCGCAGCCTCGACAAGGTCAAGAAGGACCTGGCGGCCGCCGGCTACAAGGGCGAGAAGGTCGTGATGCTGGTGCCGACCGATTTCGCCGTGCTCAATGCAATGAGCGAGGTCGCGGGCGACTACTTCAAGCGCGTCGGCATCAACCTCGACTACCAGTCGCTCGACTGGGGCACGGTGCTGCAGCGCCTGGCGTCCAAGCAGCCGATCGACAAGGGCGGCTGGAGCCTGTTCTGCAACTTCGTTCCCGGCATCATCACCACCGCCCCGCCGCTGCACACCTACATGCGCGGCATCGGCGCCAAGGGCACCTTCGGCTGGCCCGAGAGCGCCAAGCACGAGGCCCTGCTCGACACCTTCTTCAACGCGTCGACCTTGCCGGACCAGCAGCGCATCGCGCGCGAGATGCAGGTGCAGGCCTTCGAGGACGTGCCCTACATCCCCACCGGGCTGATGCTGCAACCGGCGGCCTATCGCAAGAGCCTGAGCGGCGTACTCGACGGCTCGCCGCTCTTCTACAACGTCAAGAAGGCCTGACCGAAGGCCTCGTCCGGAAAGCGGTTCGCCCATGCTCACCACCGACCCCCTTCAGGCGCACCACCCGATCGACCCGACCCGGCTCGACCTGGCGCGCGAGTTCCGCCGTACGGCGCGCGGGCACTACAGCCTCGAGCTGCAACTCGTGCTCTACCGCATGCGCTGGTCCGGCGCGGGCTTGCGGCACGTGCTGCTCGCGCTCGAGCCCGGCAAGCGCTGGATGCTCGCGCAGCTGCCCGCGCGCCGCGGCGAACCGATCAAGACCTTTCCGGACCAGGTCTTCACCAGCATCGCCGACGCGGAATGGGCGGTGTTCTGCCTGCGCTGGGAGCTGCTGACCGGCCATTCGCTTTCGACCCTGAATCTGGACTGACGCCACCATGCTCAATACCGTTGCCGTGATCGGCTATGCCTTGCCGCTGGAGGCCGCGTGCGGTTCGACCGTGCAGTTCAAGCTCAGCAGCGAGCGCCTCGCAAGCGCGCAGGCCGAGATCGTGAAGATCCGCTGCGGCGACCCGGACCCCGCCGGCCCCGGCGTGCGCCTGCAGCCGATGCCGTCGCCGATCGACGGCACGGTCGCGCTGTCGCACCAGCCGATCGATGCAGGCTCCTGCGCGGTCGTCGACGATGCGCCGGTCCTGCAGAGGCTGGGCACTTTCAGCATCGGCTGCTGGCTCTGGCCCACCCAACTGGAAGCCGGCGCCCAGACCGTGTTCGCGCGCTGGCGCGACGACACGCAGCAGGGCTGGCGGCTCGGCCTCGATGCGCAGGGGCGGATGTGCTTCAGCGTCGGCGTGCGGGGCCGTGTGTTCAGCGTGACGACCAGGCGGCCTCTGATGGAACGCGAATGGGCCTTCGTCGGCGCCTCGCTCGACCTGGCGCGCGGCGAGCTGCGCGTGTTCCAGCTGAGTCTCGACCGGCTCGCCGGACGCGACCGCAGCGACGACAGCGTGGCGGCCGGACCGACGCAGGTCGACTGGCCCTCGTCGCTGGCACTGACCTTCGCGGCGCACCTGCGCGACGACGGCGCCACGCGCCGCATGGCCGGCCACTTCAACGGCAAGATCGACCGGCCGCGCCTGCATGCCGGCCTGCTCGGCATCGACGCGCTGCGCGCCAGCGCCGCCATGCTGCGGCCCGAACGCGGTGATGCGGACCTCGTGGGCGCCTGGGACTTCGCCGATGCGATCGGCAGCGACAGCTGCACCGACCGCGGCCCGCACGGACTGCACGGCGTGCTGCGCAACGCGCCAACGCGCGCCGTCACCGGCGCCAACTGGACCGCGCGCACGCCGCACTGGACCGAGGCGCCCGACGAATACGGCGCGATCCACTTCCACGACGACGACATCGACGACTGCGGCTGGAACACCAACCTGTCGCTCACGATCCCGACCGGCTGGCCGAGCGGCTTCTATTCGCTGCGCCTGACCGCCACCGACGCGGACGGCGGCCCGGCCGAAAGCCACGTGCCCTTCTTCATCGGCGCACAGCCCGGCAAGGCGCGCGCGCGGCTGGCCTTCGTCGCATCGACCGCGACCTTCCTGGCCTATTCGAACAGTGCGATCCGGCTCGACCTGCAGCCGACCGAGGCGATGCTCGAACAACTGCTGGTGCTCGGCCCCGACGACGCCTACCTGCAGGAGCACCGCGAGCTGGGCCTGTCGACCTACGACACCCACGGCGACGGCAGCGGCTGGTGCTATGCGAGCGCCGCGCGGCCCATCCTCAACATGCGCCCCCTCGGTGGCGGCTACTACCAGATGGACACACGGGTGATCGACTGGCTCGACAGCACCGGCATTCCGTACGACGTCATCACCGACGAGGCGATCCACCGCCACGGCGCGCAACTGCTCGCGGGTTACGGCTGCGTCGTGACCGGCTGCCATCCCGAGTACTACACGCAGCAGATGCTCGACGCCTTCGAAACGTACCAGGCGGACGGCGGGCGCCATATCTATCTCGGCGGCAACGGCTTCTACTGGCGCACCGCGTTCCACCCGTCCAAGCCCGGCCGCATCGAGATCCGGCGCGGGCTCACCGGCACGCGCACCTGGGAAGGCGAACCGGGCGAGAACGGCCTGTCGACCACCGGCGAACCCAGCGGCCTGTGGCGCAGCAACGGCCGGCCGCCGCAGCGGCTGGTCGGTGTCGGCTTCGACGCGCAGGTGTTCGACCGCGGCTGCGCCTATCGGCGCCTGCCGGCCAGCCACGACCCGCGTGCCGCCTTCATCTTCGAGGGCATCGGCACCGAGGAGGTGATCGGCGACTTCGGCCTGCGCGGCGGTGCCGGCGGCCACGAGATCGATCGCGTCGACATGCGCCTCGGCTCGCCACCGAACCTGCTGCACGTGGCCACGGCCGATGCCTTCGGCTCCGGCGGCCTGGCCACGCCGGAAGAATTCGGCGTGAGCCACCGCGGCCTCGGCGGCGACCAGAACTCGCAGATCCGCGCCGACATGACCTTCTTCCCGACCGCCCGCGGTGGTGCGGTGTTCACCACCGGTTCGATCGCCTGGGGCATGGCCTTCGCCCACCGCGGCTACGACAACAACGTGAGCCGCATCACCGGCAACGTGCTGCGCCGCTTCCTGGACCCGGCACCCTTCGACGGCTTCGGCGCCGACGGGGAGTCGCGCTGATGTTCGCCTCGATGCAGGGCTGCACGGCCATCGTCACCGGCGCGAGCCGCGGCATCGGGCGCGGCATTGCGGCGCGCTTCGCGGCCGCGGGCATGCATGTGCTGGTGGTCGCGCGTCGCCAGGACGACGCCGACGTGGTGGCGCGGGAGATCGGCGGTACCGCCTCGGGCTTTGCCGCCGACGTCACCGACCCGGCCGCCATGCGGGCCATGGCGGCGGCGGCACGCGCGCGCTACGGCACGATCGACGTGCTGTGCGCCAACGCGGGCATCTTCCCGCGCGCCCGCATCGACGAGATGACGGCGCAGGACTTCGACGCGATGACCGACGTCAACCTGAAGGGCACCTTCCTGTCGGTGCAGGCCTGCCTGCCGGCGATGAAGGCGCAGCGCCAGGGCCGCATCGTGATCATCGGCTCGATCACGGGCACCACCGGCGGCTATCCGGGCTACGCGCACTACGCGGCAAGCAAGGCGGGCCAGCTCGGCTTCATGCGCTCCGCGGCCATCGAACTCGGACCGTGGGACATCACGGTCAACGCCGTGCTGCCGGGCAACGTGCAGACCGACGACCAGCCCGCGAGCAAGACCGCGTACCAGCAGAAGAAGCTGACGATGAGCGCGCTGCGCCGGCTGGCGACGGTCGAGGACATCGCCAACGGCGCGCTCTTCCTGGCGAGCCGCGAGGCCGGCGCCATCACTGGCCAGACGCTGATCGTCGATGGCGGGCAGTCGCTGCCCGAGTCTCCTTCGGCAATCGACGAGGCGATGGCCGCCGCCGGCCGGGACTGAGCGATGTTCAACTACGTGCTGCGCCGCGCCGGCGCCACCCTGCCGGTGATGGCGCTGGTCGCCTTCTTCATCTTCAGCCTGCTCTATCTCGCGCCCGGCGATCCGGCCGCGATGATCGCGGGCGACCAGGCCACGCCGGAAGACCTGGCCCGCATCCGCGAAAGCCTCGGCCTGTCACGTCCGTTCCTCATCCAGTTCGGTGACTGGGCCTGGCGCGTGCTGCACTTCGACCTGGGCAAGTCGATCTTCACCGGTACGCCGGTGACGGCGCTGATCGGCCAGCGGCTCGAGGCCACCGGTTCGCTGCTGGTGCTGACCCTGGTGGCGGCCGTGGTTGTGGCCGTGCCGCTGGGCGTCCTCGCGGCCTGGAAGGCGGGCAGCCTGTTCGACCGCGCGATCATGGCCTTCGCGGTCTTCGGCTTCTCGGTGCCGGTGTTCGCGATCGGCTATGTCATCGCCTGGGTGTTCGCGCTGCAGTTGCAGTGGCTGCCGGTGCAGGGCTACGTGCCGCTGTCCGAAGGCGTCTGGCCCTGGCTGCAGCGGCTGCTGTTGCCGGCACTCACGATGAGCTTCGGCTATGTCGCGCTGATCGCGCGCATCACGCGCACCACCATGCTCGAGGTGCTGCAGCAGGACTACGTGCGCACCGCGCGCGCCAAGGGCCTGGCCAGCAAGGGCGTGCTGTTCGTGCATGCGCTGAAGAACGCGTCGGTGCCGATCGTCACCGTCATCGGGCTGGGCATCGCGATGCTGATCGGCGGTGCGGTGGTCACCGAAAGCGTGTTCGCGATTCCCGGCATCGGCCGGCTGACGGTCGACGCCATCCTGCGGCGCGACTATCCGGTGATCCAGGGCGTGGTGCTGATGTTCAGCTTCGTCTACATGCTGATCAACCTGTTGATCGACGTTTCCTACACCCTGCTCGATCCGAGGATCCGGTATTGAACTCCCTTCACGTTCCTGCCGAGGTGCGGCGCCTGGCGCCGTTGGCCGATGCCGTGCCGCAGCCGTCGCCGGAAGCCCCGGCGCTGCCCGACCTGCTGCCGCCCGTGCTGCGCCGCACCGGCTGGGCCGGCCATGTGCGCCGCCACCCCACCATCGCCATCGGCGGCGGCCTGCTGCTGCTGGTGCTCGTCGGCCTGCTCGCGCCCTGGCTGGGCACGGTCGACCCGAGCGCGATCTCGCCGGCGCGGCGCACCCGCGTGCCGTCGGCCGAGTACTGGTTCGGCACCGACATGCTGGGCCGCGACGTCTACTCGCGCGTGCTGCTGGGCACCCGGGTATCGCTGATCGTCGGCTTCTCGGTCGCCTTCATCGCGACGGCCGTCGGCCTGACGATCGGGCTGGTCTCGGGTTTCGTGCGCTGGGCCGACGGACCGATCATGCGGGCGATGGACGCGCTGATGTCGATCCCGCCGATCCTGCTGGCGATCGCGTTGATGGCGCTCACGCGGGGCAGCATCGGCAACGTGATCATCGCGATCACGATCGCTGAAATTCCGCGCGTGTCGCGGCTGGTGCGCGGCGTGGTGCTGTCGCTGCGCGAGCAGGCCTATGTCGACGCCGCCATCACCACCGGCACGCCGACGCTGCGCATCATCGCGCGCCACATCATGCCCAACACCATCGCGCCGATGATGGTCCAGGCCACCTACATCTGCGCGAGCGCGATGATCATCGAGGCCATGCTGTCCTTCATCGGCGCGGGCATCCCGCCAAGCACGCCGTCGTGGGGCAACATCATGGCCGAGGGCCGCGCGCTGTGGCAGGTCAAGCCCTACATCGTGTTCATACCGGCGGTGTTCCTGTCGGCCACGGTGCTGGCCATCAATCTGCTGGGCGACGGCTTGCGCGACGCGCTCGACCCGCGCGCGGCCAAGGGGATCTGACGATGGCCTTGCTCGAAGTCGAGAACCTGCGCGTGCACTTCCGCACGCCCGACGGCGTGAACCGCGCGGTGGACGGCCTGTCGTTCGAGGTGAACGAGGGCGAGACGCTGGCGATCGTCGGCGAATCGGGCTGCGGCAAGTCCGTGACGTCGATGTCGCTGCTGCGCCTGCTGCCCGAGCCGCCCGCGAAGATCGCCGGCAGCATCCGCTTCATGGGGCGCGAGCTGCTCGCGCTCGACGACGCCGCGATGCGCGCGGTGCGCGGCAACGAGATCTCGATGATCTTCCAGGAGCCGATGACCAGCCTGAACCCGGTGCTGACGGTCGGCTTCCAGATCGCCGAGACGCTGCGGCTGCACCAGAAGCTCGACAAGCGCGCGGCCGCGCGGCGGGCGACCGAGATGCTGCAGCTCGTCGGCATCCCGGCGCCCGAACGCAGGCTGCACGAGTACCCGCATCAGCTGTCGGGCGGCATGCGCCAGCGCGTGATGATCGCGATGGCGCTGGCCTGCAACCCGAAGCTGCTGATCGCCGACGAACCGACCACCGCGCTCGACGTCACCATCCAGGCGCAGATCCTCGACCTCATGGCCGAACTGAAGGACCGCACCGGCGCGGCGATCGTGCTGATCACGCACGACCTCGGCGTGGTCGCCGACGTGGCCGAGCGGGTGATGGTGATGTATGCCGGACGCAAGGTCGAGGAGGCCACGGTCGACGAACTGATGGCGCGCCCGCGCCACCCGTACACGCAAGGCCTGCTGGCCGCCATCCCCAAACCAGGCGCGTCGCAGCACGCGGAAAAGGCGCGGCTCACCGAAATCCCGGGCATGGTGCCGAGCCTGAAGACACGCATCGACGGCTGCCTGTTCGCGCCGCGCTGCAGCCACGCGACCGAGCTGTGCCATCGCGTCGCACCTGCACTCGCGGCCAAGGCGCCGGCGCATTTCGCGGCCTGCCACCATGCGCCTGCCGACGCCTTCGCCGTGGAGCTTGCCGCATGAACGCCCCTGTATCGATGAATCCGCTGCTCGAGGTCACCGGCCTGAAGAAGCACTTCCCGCTCAAGCGCGGCTGGCTGGGCGCGTCGACCGGCCAGGTGCATGCGGTGGACGGCGTGTCCTTCCACATCGACCGCGGCGAGACGCTGTCGCTGGTCGGCGAGTCGGGCTGCGGCAAATCGACGGTGGGCCGCTCGGTGCTGCGCCTGTTCGACCTGACGGCCGGCGAGGTGCGGCTGGACGGCCAGCGCATCGACAACCTGTCGGCGCGGCAGTTGCGGCCGCTGCGGCGCGATCTGCAGGTTGTGTTCCAGGACCCGTTCGCCAGCCTCAACCCGCGCATGACGGTGCGCGATGCGCTGGCCGAGCCGGTCGGCAACTTCGAGCCGGCACTGTCGCCGGCTGGCGTGCAGGCGCGGGTCGACGAACTGCTCGACCTGGTGCGCTTGCCGCGCGACGCCGCTCGGCGCTATCCGCACGAGTTCT
>CAIQMJ010000658.1 GCA_903872875.1 uncultured Variovorax sp. | reverse complement strand
GCCGACTACGACGAGATCTGGCAGGCCGAAAAGGCCCAGGCCCAGGGCAGCGCACATGTGCGCGAAGACATCGACAAGATCAAGTTCCAGATCGCCGAATTCACGCAGAAGGGTGACTTCAACAAGGTCGCCGAACTGCAGTACGGTCAATTGCCCGCGCTCGAGAAGCGGCTGAAGGAAGCGCAGGAGAGCGAAACCAGCAAGGGCAAGTCGAGTGCGCCCACGTTGCTGCGCACCCAGGTCGGCGCCGAGGAAATCGCCGAGGTCGTGGCGCGTGCCACAGGCATTCCGGTTGCCAAGCTGATGCAGGGCGAGCGCGACAAGCTGCTCATGATGGAAGACAAGCTGCACGAGCGCGTGGTCGGCCAGGACGAGGCCATCGGTGCGGTCGCGAATGCGATTCGCCGCTCGCGCTCAGGTCTGAGCGACCCGAACCGCCCGACCGGTTCGTTCCTGTTCCTCGGCCCGACGGGCGTGGGCAAGACCGAGCTGTGCAAGGCGCTGGCCGGCTTCCTGTTCGACAGCGAGGACCACCTGATCCGCATCGACATGAGCGAGTTCATGGAAAAGCATTCGGTGGCCCGGTTGATCGGCGCGCCGCCCGGCTACGTGGGCTACGAGGAGGGCGGCTACTTGACCGAAGCCGTGCGCCGCAAGCCTTACAGCGTGCTGTTGCTCGACGAGGTCGAGAAGGCGCATCCGGACGTGTTCAACATCCTGCTGCAGGTGCTGGACGACGGCCGCCTGACCGACGGCCAGGGCCGCACCGTGAACTTCAAGAACACGGTGATCGTGATGACCAGCAACATCGGCTCGCCGATCATCCAGGCGATGGTCGGCCGGCCCGGCGAGGAGATCAAGGAAGCGGTGTGGGAGGAGCTCAAGAACCACTTCCGCCCCGAGTTCCTGAACCGGATCGACGAGACGGTGGTGTTCCATGCGCTCGATGCGAAGAACATCGAGTCGATCGCCGCGATCCAGCTCAAGGTGCTGCAGGCGCGTCTCGCGAAGATGGACCTGTTCCTGGATGTATCGGCACCGGCGCTCGCGGAGATCGCCAAGGTCGGATTCGACCCGGTGTTCGGTGCGCGGCCGCTCAAGCGGGCGATCCAGCAACGCATCGAGAACCCGCTGTCGAAACTGCTGCTCGACGGCAGCTTCGGGCCGAAGGACACGATCCGGGTCGAGACCGATCCGATCCAGTCGCCTGGCCAGTTCAGCTTCAAGAAGGCGGAAGCGGCCGGGGAACATTTGGACGCTGCGGCAGCCTAAGCGCAGATGTTCAATTTCCTGCTCCGCGTCGTTCTCTTCCTTTTCGGGCTGGTGTTCGCGGCCAGCCTGCTCTGTGCCGTGCTGCTTCTCGCAGCGATCTGGGCACTGCGCGCCGGCTGGGCCCGTCTGACCGGACAGCCGGTCACGCCGTGGGTGATGCGATTCAATCCGCGCAGCGGATTCGACCGCTTCACTTCGGCGGCCAGACCGGCCGAACCGAGCGCTGCGGACGTCGCGAACGCGCGTG
>CAIQMJ010000657.1 GCA_903872875.1 uncultured Variovorax sp. | reverse complement strand
TTCAACTCTCAAACTGGGGAATATTCAAACGGCCAAACTGGGGAGTATTCATCCGGCGGTGACACAGCGTGGAGCACGTCGTCAATGTGCTCGCCGGCTCACCGCACCGGCAGCACCGCAGAGTGCGCAGACGGCGCTGCAGATCGTCACGCCGCCGCTGGCCAACACGGCCCGATACGACGGCTTGCGTGGACAGGAGGTGGACCATGCGTGACGTAACAGTCGAACTCAAGGCGTTGCGCCTGCACGGCATGGCCAGTGCCTGGTGCGATCTGGCGGAGCAAGGTGCCGCGCTCACGGCTTGGATGCCTCTCGCTGGCTGGTCGAGCACCTGCTGCAGGCGGAGACCACAGACCGTTCGATGCGTTCGGTCCAGCACCAGATGAACTCGGCGCGCTTCGCCCTTCGCGCCTTATGAGTTCGATCACAAGAAGCGAAAGGAGGTCACAGAACAAGGCAAGGCATACACTTATCCACAGCCGACCATCACAGCGTCGGCTTCCACCCCTGGCTCACGATTCAAGCGGCGCGGTGGCTCAGTTCTACTTCGGCGCGGACAGGCAGCTGCAAGGCTGGCCTTTGTGTTGTCCAGCTGGTTACTTCATGTTCGGTGCCGTCTCGTGTTTCGTTTTTAACCTGAGGAATTCGCATGTCGATCTCTGCACTTCACTCCGCCGTAGAGGGCCTCGCTACCGATCGTGGGGCTATGGTTCTTTCAGACCAGTTCCTCAACAGCGCGGTCCTGAACAGCCTGAGAAAGGCAGCATTTAGGTTGAAGGGGTTCTATGTCGAGACACTTCACCCAAAAGTGACAGCTAGATTTGACGGCATATCCATTTCTGAACGAGACCTTAAAGTCGAACTTGTTTCAGCAGGCGCTGATAAATATAATCTGCACATAACGCCGGCTTTTGAACTAAATCTCACCCTTTTCGTGACAGGGGACCCGACAAAGATTTTTTCTACCGTTACGTTCAAGGTTCCCGAATTAGACGTTGAGGTTATTCCGCGTTTCACTTTGATTGAGCTTTCCCCAATCCCACCGACAATTACCGCGGAATTCCCAGCCACTCCGGTTGCCACGCGCGACGATGCCATTAAAGATTCAAAAATTGTCATTGAGGATTTGTTGCGGGTAGAAGGCTCCTTCGCCTATGGCACCGGCACACGTCTTGTTTTAAGTGCGCTAGGCAAAATGCCCCCTATTGATCTATGTGAGATATTTCCAACTATTAGCTTTTCCGGAAAGCTGGAACTCAAAAACTCTGGCTCATCGCTAGTAGTAATTCCGGAACAATTTGATCTGAAAGCTTTTAGCGGCTGCCCACAGGAAGGGGTCATTCAAGGTTTTAAGGTATTTCCCCAAAATCCAACGCGCACGGGAGATAGTTTAACGTATGTAATGCAATACGGCATTCCTCAAGCGAAACCAGTTCAAAAACCCAATCAAAATGTCCCCGTAGTAGCACTGTACATGCCTCGGCCACTGTTGCAGGCAAGATTTGGAGCCGTTGCCCCCGCTGTTACTTACAGAGATAGAGATAATGGATTTATCGGCTATGATTTGCAACTAACAGCTGCAATTAAAGGAATTGAAGTTTCTATCGATGAACAACAAGGTGCACTTAATCTGCTTCTTAGTTTTTCCGCTTACGGCTCTCTTGTCGCCGACATCGATTTACCTACAGTTGGGCGTGTCAAGCTGGCGGAAGCTCGCTTTGAGATGCCTGAAAATAATGGGGTAGGTGACATTCGGGCTGTCCTTCGGCTTGGAATAGATAGCGGCGCACGTGTTTTGCTTCTGACTGAATTCGGTGGTGCGAATCTAGGTAAGGCTAAGGTTGATATCGAACTGTTTAGCAAATATCTCGGTATGGCAGGGGGAGCAGCAGCAGTCTATGGGCTCATCATCGACGGCGTCCTAGGAAAGATAATAAGCCACAATCTACCAGGCCTTATTTACGAGACGATAGAAAACTCTCTGAATTCAAAATTCTTTGTTTTGGCAGATTTCAAGGGTATTTCAAAATACCTACCTTCATTGCCAAATTCTCCGATGTTCAGCGGGAACGCCAATTCGGCACTGATGGGAGCGAACTACGAAGGATGATCTCGTCCGAAAAAGGGTCGTTTCTCGGACACGACGCAGGTCTAGTGAAATCAAAGACTTGCGTGTCCGGAAATCCTGTCCGAATATGAAAGCCATGAAAATTGGCTACGCCCGTGTCTTTCACATCATGGGCGCTTTGGCCGAGTTCGAGCGATCGCTCATCATTGAACGCACCAAGGCTGGCCTTGCCGCAGCTAAGCGGAAAGGGAAGCGCCTCGGTCGTCGTCCTGCCCTGTTCGGACCTCAGATCGAACATGCTCGAAAACTCATCGCCGGCGGTGAGAGCGCTTCCGACGTCGCGAAGACCCTCAACGTCGCCCGTTCAACCCTCTACCTGCACTTATCGCCATGACGCCAGACCCGACCTGGATTTTTGGTTACGGCTCTCTGATGTGGGACGGCTGGGAGACCGGGCACAGCTGCACACAGAGATCGCTCGCCACGCTGCATGGATACGCGCGAGTCTTCAACAAGGCATCGGTTAAGAACTGGGGGTCGAAGGAAAAGCCTGGCCCGACCCTGAATCTCCAGCAATGCAGCGAGGCCTTTTGTCGGGGCATGGCGTTCAGGTTCGAGGATGGTCAGGCGAGTGCTGTTATTTCCTACCTGCGCGGACGTGAGGGAAAGAACTTTGCTTTGACCAAGCTGCAGGTTGCACTCGACGGGGATCATTCAATCAACGCCTTGGTGCCCCTGTACACCGGCAAGAACCTGCTTCCGGCGATGTCGTCAAGCGATCTCGCCAGCATGGTTCGGGAAGCGCGCGGTGTTGACGGAACGTGCTCTGAATATGTCGAGGGCCTGGCCGCGAAGCTTCGCGAGCTGAACATCGACGACACCGTTGTGAGTGATCTCGCCGCGGCTCTCCGGTGACAACGTGATTGGTCGGCTCTATCGCTGGCCAGACGAGCGCATTCCGTCAACACCGCGCGCTTCCCCGTGCACCGGGATCTGGCCGGCTTCGACTTCGATGCGTCGGTGGTCGACCAGAAGCTGGTCCACCAGCTCGCGACGCTGGAGTTCACGGAGGCCGCGCACAACGTGGTCTTGGTCGGTGGTCCGGGCACAGGCAAGACCCATCTGGCAACGGCTCTGGGCGTGTCAGGCATCGTGCGCCACAGCAAGCGCGTGCGGTTCTACTCGACGGTCGATCTGGTCAACGCCCTGGAGCAGGAGAAGGCTCAGGGCAAGGCCGGGCGTATTGCGCTGAGCCTGCTGCGAATGGATCTGGTGATCCTGGACGAACTGGGCTACCTGCCGTTCAGCCAGGCCGGCGGCGCGCTGCTGGCTCACGATTCAAGCGGCGCGGTGGCTCAGTTCTACTTCGGCGCGGACAGGCAGGGCCTCCCCTGCTTCCCAGGCGGCAATTTTCTTGAAAACGCGACCTGCGTCTTCGACCGAGAAGCCCGCGCGCTCACGCGCCCACTGCACAACAGCGGGCGTGATCGGCAAGCCTTCTTTCACTTGAGCCATGTCACCGATCTTCGCCTAACGCGGCAGACACCGGTACGTTGTATTTCCTAAAGAGGTCGCGCAACGCCTCTGCTAGGCACTCCTTCACGTTGTTCCCTGTCTTTGCCTGCACCATGCGTAGCCCAGATTTGACGTCTGCAGGGAAGTACGCGGAGATGTTGACCTCGCCTGGCTTGTGGATCTGACGAGGTGCTGCAGGGGCCACCTCGGCCGTGGGAGAGACGTTCGACGGCTTACCTGCGGGTTGGGAGGTCTCGCCCTTCGCGCTGTTGAGCAAATTTTGCAAGTTCGGCTTAGCCATGAGTCACCTCCGTTTTGAGATTTCGAGTTGTTGAGAGAATGAGAGAATATAGTGCATCGATCTCAGCTGCAGCCTTGCCCTTGGGCTCGTACTCCGAGGCCGTCTGGCCAGCGATCGCCGCGTCGGCAAACGCATTTCGTTGCGACAGATGGACCGGCGCAACCGTCAGGTTGTGCATCTGCTCGATGACAGCCCGAGCGTCCTCGTGTCGACGGCCTTGCACCGGCGCGGCGTTGATAACGACGTATGAAACGAGGCTGGGCTTCCCGTGAATGAGCAACAGGGACTTCAACTCAGACAACGCGTCCAGGTCCAGGGCTGTAGCGCGCACGGGGATCAGGACAATATCGGCCAACTTGGCGGACGCACTCGCAGCGCCCTCGATCTTCCCAGGTGTGTCGATGATGGCCAGGTCCGCCCCACCCTCCTTGGCCTTTTCAAGCATCTTCTCCAGCATGAACGCCTGGCAGGAGACAACCGCCGGGGTATCGGCGCCGCGACGCTCTGACCAGTGGGTGGCGCTGCCCTGCGGATCTAGATCGAAGATGGCCACGCTTTGGTCATCCTGCACCGCCCGGACTGCCAACGCCGTTGCCACGGTCGTTTTGCCGGAGCCGCCCTTCTGTCCAAGGATTGCAACTATCTTCATAATGAGGCCTTGAGATTACAAGAGATTGAGAGATCAAGGAATGAAGTGATCTCATGTGCTCGATCTTGAGAGATTCGACAAAAAAGATCAAGCGAAATCTTCATATTGAGTTCTCTCATTAATTCAATATTGAGAGATTGAAATAGGTCATTCATCCACATGCAACCGCCACGTTGATGCCAGCCACCCAAAAGAGACCGACAGAGGGGTCGGGCCCCTTCGTTCGCCGCTTGATGGCCACTGAGCGCCTTGGCCATCACCTTCAGGGGTCGGTGCCGGCGGACAGCTTGGGGACTTGGGGGAGGGTGGAGCCATGCTCTCCAGAACAGCGGTCGCCTTGGCAGGATGGCTCGATCAAGACATCAATTCTCAATTTATTGAAAATTCGCCAAACCAGTTTGAATAATTTTGTTGACAAATGCATACGCCCGTATTTATTACAGAAAATAAATGGAGGGCAATATGCCAATATCTTTAAAAGACAAATTTCTAGGCGCACTTGAAAGCCTAAAAGACAGTAAAGACCAGCGAGAAAGTACTTTGCTGGTATGGCAAAGAGCGTCGACGGGAAAAGCGTACGTAGAAACCATGGCAAAATTCGAAGACGGGCGATACGGCCTAAACCGCTACAAATTCAAAGACGCCGAAATACCCGAAGTCTTGGAGACCGCAAGAACGGCTTTAATTGATCTCCTTTTCCCACAATAAAGAGATTGAGATCTTGAGAGATTGGACTGTCTCTCTTTAGCCATGTGTGCCCCCCACCCGACAGGGGAGAGGAGGGCTCATAACTATCTCGCTGATGAGACGTCCTCGCAACTCAAGATTGAGATATCTCAATCTTGAGTTTTCATGACAGGAGGGATGAACTCTGTCGCCCATGCATCGCAAGCGCTCTGAATAGAGTCGCTCGGCCAATGTTGTACTTTGCAGCGACGAGGTCCGCCTTCATGCCAGTGCCCATCAGTGCCTTCGCTGCCTCGGCCTCGCTTAGAGAAAGCTTAGGTTTTCGACCTAGTTTCACACCCCGAGAGCGAGCCGCTTGCAGGCCCGCCAAGGTGCGTTCAACCGTGACTTCGCGCTCGAACTGGCTCAGTACGCCGAGCAGATGAAATACCAGCTGGCCAACGCTCGATGAGGTATCGATGCCTTCAGTGAGAGAGACGAGATCGGCACCGCGCTTTTGCAGCTCATCACCGATATTGACCAGGTCCAGAAACCGTCTCCCGAGCCTGTCGAGGCGCCAGACGAGCAACTGATCACCTGGCCCCACGAACGCGAGCGCTCGCTCAAGGCCCGGGCGCTTCCGGGTCTTTCCAGACAGAACGTCGTCGAAAACCACATCGCATCCAGCAGCCTGGAGCGCGTCTAACTGCAAGTTCAGCGACTGATCGACAGTCGATACGCGTGCGTAGCCTACCTTCAATGGTCCTTTCCGGAGTCGCCGGCGGGCAACCTCGGCAGTCTCGAAATCCGTCGTTTTTGAGCCTGCCCAATCAGAGAGCTAAGAACTCAGAATCCGGGGGAAACCGCCCTGTTTACAGAGAGATTTTTAGCACATCAGCTGAGGATTATCAATATGAAAACCGTCTCAAAAACGACGGATTTCGAGACCGCGAAATATCCCCAAATAATGGATGAATTTCGCCGTGAAAAAGCTTGCTTTTGCTTCTTGCGCTGCCGTGATCTATCTTGGATTCATCTCATCGGCAAACGCCCTTGAGCCAAAGCAATGCTTATCAATGGCGGCCATGAACGATGCGCTGCGGAGTGAGGGTCAACGTACGATCATCATCGGCGACCGGACGGCAGCCGTCAATGACTCAACCCAAATTGGCGGCGTTCGCATAGCGCGATGGGTGAACACTTTCACCATGAGCGCCGATGGTCGCGGCTACAACCTCGAAGGTGACAAACCCATGGGCGAGCCGTCTGCTCAAGTCTGCGTTCGAGCAAAGCTGACGAACATCCGCCTGTATGACCGACGGCGCTCGGACACACCCGCTGAGGCGCTACGAGGCGGAGATTTTGATGTGATGCTCGGCCAGGACGCCGCAACCGGCACCCGACCCATGCTGCAAGCGGACAGTATCTCTACCGGCGCTGATGGCTCTGTGAAGCACGGGCTTGGTGTTACCTTGATGAGCAATGCAGGATCACGCGCAGCTTGGTTTCTTGCCAACTATCCACGCGGTGTTGTGCGCGACATGTTCGAAATGAGGGGCGTAGACTATACGGAGACAGGCATCGCTCGAATACGGTGATATTCGGGCCGATGCGCTTTAGTTCTCGAATCCGCTCAGCGTAGGTGAGGCAGGTACGCTTCGCTGAGAGTGTGTCGATGGCGCATTCGGACTCGTCGCCTCCGCGTTGGACACTTTGGCGTAATGTGTTTTCATGTCCGGAGCGGTCACGAACCCCGTCAATTCATCGGCTCCTCCCGCAACAGAAGCCGCCATAGATCCAGTCCTAACCGAGCTTTCCCGGTCATTTGATTGGCCGCTTTCCCTCTTCTTGTGCTGAGCCGCCACCGCATCCATATAATTTCGGAATTCAGGATTATTATTCGCCGCTTCAAGTCGTTGACGTTGCGCGGGCGTGCGTTGTGATTCAGGGATCGCCATGATATTGCCAATATCAGCAACTTCATCTGCAATATCTTGAGCTTCCGCTTCACTATGTCCATTAAGCCGTGCACGTTCAACTAACCAGCGCCGTAACTCGGTGTCGCCGCGCAGGGCATCGCTAAAGCTCTGCCACTCCGCTCCCGTCATTTCGATCCGGCCAAAACTATGTAACGAGCGCGACCATTCTTCGCGCTCTAATTCGCGCTGCCTCTGGGATTCAATTTCTGCGACTGCGGAGGCGACCAGTTGAAGTGTCTTTTCCTCTTGCTCTTTTTCCTGCTCAAAGCGGCTCTTGACTACAACCGAGCTGAGGGATGAGGCGGAGATAAAATTTTCCATGCCATCTAGCTGCTTAATAAGGCTGGCTTCTGCTTCAATGGCGGCAGCTTTGGCAAAAGAGACGTTGAGCGGAGAAATTCCATAACTGGCCGCGGCAACTAGCGTTGCCGCACCGACTTGCCGTCTATCTTCTTTTTCGTCGGCAGACGGCAAGTCGGTCTCAGCCAAATCCAATGTCCCACCCTTATCCATGATTGATATTATGGGATTCAATAATTAACAAACATTGAATGATTGCAGAATCCGGCCTTATCAAAACACCGGATTCGTGCTAATCCTAAGATATCTCATTCTTGAGAGATTGAGATATGCAGATCGTTGCCTTGGTTCTCGCCTTGCAACGCCAGCAGGTAGTCGACCGCCTTTTGCGCCTGGGCGGCTGCCGAAAAAATCGCCCGCTTGTCACCCTCCAGGACCTGGAGCCAGCTCTGCAGGTAGGAGGCATGGTCTTCGCGGACCTCCGGCGTGATCCCAAGATCTGCGCAGAGGAAGGCCGCGCCCAACTCGGCGACCAGCTCCTCGAACGCGTAGGCCTGGTCTCCGAAACGCTTGCCGAACGCGCGTGCATTGCGGGACGGGTGGCCGGTCCAGTGGATGAATTCGTGTGCCTTGATCGCCGCATAGCTCACAGCATCGCGGAACGCCTCCGGTGCCGGCAGCTGCACAAAGTCCTGAAGGCTCGCGTAGAAGGCACGGTTGCCGCGGTGGTGAACGACGGCGCCCGTGCGCGCAAAGAACTCCTCGGCGGTCTGGATCAATTCCAAGGGGGAGGCCGGGGAGGGCGCCTGCAGCGCCTGCAAACCGTCGATCTGCTCGGCGTTGAAGACGGTATAGCCCTTCATGAACGCGATCTCGCGCTCGACCTCCTGGCCATCCACGTCGACGTCGGTCTTTGTGACGCGGTCGGCATAGACCACAAGTGAGCCGGTCTCACCCTTGCGGACCTGGCCCCCGAGCGCCTGGGCCTGCTTGTAGGTCATCCACTGCGGAGACTGGAAACCCCTGTCGATCGCCTGTCC
The DNA here is from genome assembly GCA_903872875.1 of uncultured Variovorax sp. GTDB lineage: Bacteria > Pseudomonadota > Gammaproteobacteria > Burkholderiales > Burkholderiaceae_C > Variovorax. The sequence continues at coordinate 8,772 of CAIQMJ010000657.1, read as the reverse complement.
CCATAGCAACAGGACGTTCATTCCCCGATAGGGCGTGCCGTTGTGCCGGAGCGGCCGTGAGATGCGCCCCTCGGCATTGGCCACGGTCCATGGCTTCATCCATGGTCGAACCCCGCGTTCGAGGTCTTTGAGGATCTGGTCGGTGACGCGTGCGTAAACGTCGGTCTTTGGGCTCTGGCTGTCGGTCTTGCTCATGGTTTCTGCTCCTTGGAGGCTGGTGGTGCGTATGCACCGCGTGCCCCTCGGCGAGAGCGGGGGTAGCAGAGGGCAAGGGCAGGGCGACCGGAGGGGGATCACCCGGCCTACACAGAGCGAAGCGAAGGAAGGTTGGGGAGACCGGTCGACCTGGCGCTGAAAGCGCGAACCCTTGCCTGGCGCGAGGGGGGACCCCTTAGGGCTGTTCTTCTCCTCGCGAGAAGGATCGTTACCCGAATGGGCCGAGACCCTTCAGGGCTCGGGGCGCGACGCGCCTAGAGCCTGGTCCGGCGGGCCGCGCACGCCGGGCTCGCCCAGGGCCGCCCGCACGAGCATTTGGTGCGGAAACTCTTAAAACGCGCCCCCACTGTGCAAGCACTTTTCACCACACTAATACGGCGGAGCGCCAAGTCGTGGAGTGCCAGATCAAAGAAGAATAATTTTCAAGTTACTTGGGCGTCTCAATTGCAATTGATCCCTTTCGCAGGGACGCCCATCTAACCTACCTCATGGAAAAACCATGAAAAATATTTTTCTGAAAATCAATTTCTCCAAAAATAAAATATTCCCCGTCCTGCAGAAGATTTGCTTCTCTGCAGTTCTGGCCCTCACGGCCATCGCCGTCAGCGCGGCACCCGGGCCTGATTCCGCGCCGGCACCACGCCCAATGGCGTCGGCGCTACCTCGGCCTTCTCAACCAATTACCTCGCCTGGGCCCGTAAAAGCGCCCCCTTCGCTGTCGCGCTCGTTTTACGTTGCGAGAGACGGATATCCACCCAACGGCGGCTTTGCCTCGGGCACTGGCAGGATCAAAACCCTTAAGCCAGGAACCTTTATAGGCAGGAAAGGGGGTGACGGCACCTATGCGACGAACCGGTGGAGCCCACGGCCTGGATCACTGGGTCTAGAGCCAAAGGCTGATCGCGCAAGCATGACCTACTGGAGAGTCAAACGACCGCTGAACGTCGTTTCCGGGAAAGTAGCCCCTGCCTGGTCTGCTCCCGGCGGCGGCCGTCAGCTCGTGCTGCCGGGACGAACCGATTCGCTGGTCAGAAATGGGTACCTGAGCCGCAGCATAGCCCCGAATTTTCAAATGAGTGCGGGCGGCCGTCGCCGCTAATCGGAGTAGCAATATGCTCAAAAGGATTTTGATTACCCTGACGATCGGCGCGGGAGTCGGCCTCGCCGGCCATGCATGGCGGTCAGATTCGTTGGCAGGCGATCCAGCCAGCAACATTGCCGACAATCCGCAGCAACAAGGTACGGCGCTTGCCGAGGCGTCTGAGGCAAGCCAGGCGCCCTCCTGCAGCGACGAAGCCGCGCCGCAAGAGCGAGCAGCATCCGCCGACGCTTGCTTGCTCGATGCGGCCTTGGCCACAACCGAACCCGTTCGTACTGAAGCACTGCGGCGTGCGGCACGGCTGCTGCGCAGCGAAGATGGCACCACAGCCGACCTGGTGCTGATGCTGGCTGCTGCACGCGGCTCCGTTGACGCGCTTGCAGACTACGGCTCAGCCGTACTGCCGGACGACAGCACAGGGGAAAGCGCGCTGCTTCGGCGCGAGGCTGCCTTGATGGCGGCGCAGGGCGGCTCGCGGGAGGCACAAGCTAGCCTGGACCGACTGCGAGCGCCGTTCTACGGGCAGGCGGTTTCCCGTCCTGAAATCCTAATAAGTCTGCTGGAAGGCCGGGGCCTGGACCTGGCCGACAACCTAGAAACGCGCCGCTTTGTGCTTGGCATCGCGTCTGGCTACCAAAGCAGCTGTCCATTCTCGACCGCCTCATGGGATGGAGCGAGCTTCAGCCGTGCGCGCGATATGTACGCGTCGCCGGTCACAGCCATCGCGCATACGCAGATTGCGTCCTCTGCGACCACCGCGCTCTCGAACGCGGCAGATGCAGTTGGCCGCTTCGCGAAACTCTTAGACCACGGCGCGAGCTATGCGGAGTCCGGTGCCGGCCTGCTGCGTGAGCTGCAAGATGCTCAACGGACCTATAACAACGCCGTCGCGAAGGTGAGCGAGGCCGGCGCTCGGGATGGCGTGCGCATCGCCGAATTGTTGGGAGGCTGCTCAAGCGTTGAGGGCACAAGGTTCACGCGCGCACTCATGGCGGTCTTCATTGCCCGAGCCAGGCAAACGCCTGCGCCTGGCTGATACAGATCTCATCACCTACAGGAGGCCCCATGAAAAAGACCTTCCGCCTGATGGCGAGCCTGCTCATTGCGACATGCGCAACAGCAGCATCGAGCCAGGAAATCACGCCCACCTCCGGCGCAATGGCAAAACGGCTGCTTGAACTCGCAGCCCGCAGCTTGGGCGAAAAGGACCTGGGCTTGGCAACGCTTCGGTTCGATCAAGCACTTCGCCTTGACCCTGCGGCAGCTCAAGCCTCCGCTGTGGCTCGCGAGCTCGAAGAGGTCAGCGCGCGCGAAGAGCAATGCATGAACGCGGGCGCCGAGGCCGCGCGCGCTCGCGAAGCAGCCGCCGTGCGCAAGGCCGTGCAATGTTTACGCAAGAGCGACGTGCACTCGAGCGGCGCACTGCAAATCATCTTTCTATACCAGGCTGAGCTGGCCAATTTGGGCGGAGCGTTCCCCCGTGTCAGCTGGAACGATTGGCGCAACGCACCCAAGACGGAATTATTTTCCTCACCGGCATCCGCAATGATGCCGGACCCATCCAAGTAATCACCAGGAGGTACGCAATGAACAACATTCCGCGCACGGCTGCCCAAATAAGGAACAGCATTTCAGGCCAATCTCAGGTCGTGGCCGGGACCGCTCACGCTTCGGACGCGCTGACCACCGTTGATGCCCGCACCGTGGAATGGGTGCCAGAACCGGGCCACCAAACGCTAATGCAGCGCCTTCGTTACACGCGGGAAATGCGGAGAGTTGTAGACAGCTACACCTCGATGCTGATCGATGCAAAGGTGCGTGTGATAGTTGCCGGTGTGCTCGATCGAATCGATGCCGCCAACGATAGCCACAACCTGCAGGTTTTAATTCGAAAAGCCGTACACGGCGAAAGACTCGTTGCCGCAGCTCAGCGCAACGACGAAAAGCTCATGGCCATCGAAGAAAGCTGCACAGACCGCTGGAATAGTGCTCTGGCTCGCCGAATTCTCGAACTCGCGGCCCTGCATGCTGATGGAACTCTGACCGATGCTGATTTGCGTCAACAGATGGACGCCGCCGTCATCCGTTATCAGCAAATGCAACAGCGCGTAATCGCCCGCGTCGACACGATCCGCCAAGGCACCGATGCCCTCATCGACTTTGGACGCGGACCCACCACCACAGCGATCAAGTGAGGCCGACACCATGCTACCAAGGATCCTGCCGCCATCTGATGTTTTCGATGAGATTGAACACCTCATTGCTCATTGCGACCGAACCAGTACGCAAGAGAGCCGACCGCAAATCCCGCCCATCCTCGACGCCGCCGCCAGCTTCGAAGATCTGATGGCTGAATCCTGGCAGTTTTTCGACAAGGAACAGGCTCGCCACGCGGCGATGACACAGGCGCTCCAGGAGCAGGTCGCTCGCAACTTGGCGAAGCGCCCGCTCGACGACCCGTTGCATATGCCTACCCGCCGATGGACGAAGAGCTCGGACTTGATTGACGTCGAGGCCCGCGAAATCAGTCCCTCTGCCCACAAAGATCAGACCCAAAGCGGCTGAGACGAAACGCCGGCCCAGGAAGTAACACACAGGAGGTTCACATGACTCAATTCCAACGCGCACTCGCCTGGGCCGGTGGCCGGGAACATGTCAAAAGGGAAGAGGTGCAGAAGCATTCGAGCGCTGCGTTGGTCGGCCTTGCGCTAGCGGTGGCGACGGTGCTGAGCTTCCTCGGTTGGCGCTTGTGGCTGCTCAAGGCAGCATGGAGCTTTCCGGATATGTTCGCGCTGCTGGCATCGCTTCTTGCAGGTGCCTTGTTCAGGAAACTTGCACATGCGGGGGAGACGACCTCGTCTTCGGTGCAGCGGTTCGCCATCGAATTCACGGCTGCCCTGATGCTGACACCTGGCGCCTGGATGGCGGCAACGCAGCTGCCGCCCGTGCTGTTCCAGTCGCGCATCGACACCCAGGCGGTCGCCGCGCGCGTGATTGAGGCACAGACCGCTTCGGCAGAGCGCAAGGCGCGCATCGAGCAGCTAAACAACGCCTTTGCGGCACGCCAGCGCGAGCTGGAAAGACTGGAACCTGCCCAGCTTGCATGGAAACGCGACGTTGATCAGGCGCGTATTGCGGCCGACCGCTGCGAAAACAAATTGCGCGCACTGCGTCAAAGCATGCCAGAGGCGCCCGACAACATGCAACTGACGGGATTCTTTGTGAATCTCGAAGGACGCGCCGCCAATTGCGCCCAGCTATCGCGCAACGCCGAACAAATCGGCGGCCGTTTCGACCAAAAGCTCGGACCCCAGCTGAGGGCGGCAAAAATTGCTGTCGAGGAAGCGCGAGTAGAACTCGAACACGCGGAGCGCGGCCACGCTGCCGCCTTGCGTGCGGCACGCGAAGCCGAGCGCGAAAGCCAGCGTCCTTGCCTGCCAGTCCTCAACTGCCAACTGCAACGGGCCATCGGCTTAGGCGCCATCAGCAACTACGAGGCATGGGGAGCAACGCTCACTATGGTATTACTCGGGCTGTTGCCTGCATTGCTACTCGTCATCATTCCGCCCGACGCGTTCGCGTACGACCGGCATATGGATGCTGCTTACAGATCATTATCTCGCCATTTGGCTGGCTAGATGATTGAATTCTGCAACGACATCATGAAAAGCATACTCCGACCGGCCCCAGAATGGTTTAGGTTGAAGACTTTTTTGATGCTTATCTTTCCACCGATTGAGTGGAGTAAAGGTCCCTTGAAACCATGGCGACTCGTTGTAGTTGACGCGCAATATCCACATGGGCCGCTGCCCCTTGATGAGAAGCAGCATGGCTCCGCTCTCGCGGGCAAATTGCATGGCGATTTCGTCAGGCCTAAGGAGAGGCACGATATGCAATCCGACGCTTTGGCCCTCCGTCGTTGCGGAATTTGATGATCGGCTTTTATCGGGTAAGACAGCTCGAAATAGCCATGACAGCCCCATGCCCTGGCGAGAACCTCCGAGACCTGGCCCGAACCGTCCCAGCGTAGACCCTTGACTCTCGCCCTCTGACGTATTGGATGTAATCGATGTAGTTACGCGTGTCACTTCGAACTCGCCAAGGCTTTTGGCTGCGTATTCAAGTGTTTCGCGATCGGACGCCCCGAAAATTTGCACAGCTCCAGCATTAGCTAGAAATGTCTGCCAGCTGGATTTGTACAGTGCTTTTAACTGCTGCAGATCTTGAAGAACGACAAATAATTTCACGCCGAACCCTGCCGCATAACCTGCCGCCTTCTCAATTGCAGGCATGGTGCCCAGTGCAAAAAACTCTTCGAGGAGAAATAGAACAGGGGCGTCAGATGCGGGCTGGATCAACTGCCGCTGCATCCTCTCAAGCATGAGACCAATCATGAGCCGCAACCACCTCCCATGCGTGCCCATTCTCTCGGCTGGAAGACACAAATAAACGGTTACCCCCTTGGGAGAAGCCTTGAGGAGATTGGGGTCCAGTGGCCGGAAATCTCCGGAGAGCGTCGCCTTGTAGCGCGGACCGAGCGTGTCGAGAAACGCCGTATTGCGCCTGGCGGTTGAGAGGATGGAGCCGCGTTCGTTCTCTCCGGTGCCAAGAATGCTTTCTGCCGTTCCGGCGATCACACCACCAAACGCCTGATTTCTTTCCATTTGCCACAGCAAGAACATGAAGGCGCTGCGGACCTTGTCCGGAAGAATTCGCTTAGGGTCAGGGAGATCGGGATCTTCCTCTCGTGCCTTTTCCGCTTCCTTCTTTTTGGCTAAAGCTGCTCTGAAACCAGCAACGTCACCGATTGCGAGGTATCTGCGTAGATCAAAAAGGGTGGCGTTCGGTTTGATCGAGACCAGGTGCAAGATAACACCCTTGACCAAATTTCTGGCAGTTTCGGTCCAGTGGCCGTCGTCCGTTCCGCCCGGCAGAACGAGGCCCTCGGCGAGAAGCGCCGCATCATCAACGACAAGAGGGGAGGTGGGGTCGAGCAGGGCCAGCGGGTTCATGCTCGCCCTGAGGGCATCCGGTACATCGGCCACCCCAAACGGATCGAGGACGTAAACCTCCTGGCCAAGGCCCTCACACCAGCCTTCGTCGCCTTGACCGCGGCGGGCAGCCGTCAAAGTGGCGTTTTCTCCCTTTGGATCGAGGCACACCACTGACCCTGGATAAAAACACAGGGTGGGGATGATGGTGCTTTGGCCCTTGCCGGAGCGCGCCCCGGCGATCGTCATGACATGCCTGTCATCGTCGAAACCAACTGGCATGCAGTCGGCGTTCAAGGCTTTCAACCAGATCGCTTCCAACGCGGCCAAGCTGTCGGCGCGCTCGATCGGTGAGGATGAACGCGTTTCGATCACGCCGCGCAGCTCACCGACCTTTTGCCAAAACTCCGTGAGCTTTGGCCAAGCGTCTTGGTATGGCATCGCCCCAAAAAAAAGCCCGCCCTTGCCCCGATACGGGAAGCGCTCAACCTCTTGGGGGGATGCCCACTCCGCAGAAGCCAGTCTGACGTTCTCGTGGCCATTGAAGGCCCCGCGCGGCAACGTGAGCATGGATCGGCCTACAGCGACGAGCCAGCAGGGATCGGCGCCGGCGGCACAGGCAGCCGCGGCACGGGATGGAGCTGCTCGATGCTGTTTTTGTACGCCACCACTTGCGCCGGATCGGGCAGCCCCTGCGCCCAGTCCTGCAGGCTCGTTGCAATGAGCAAGGACTTGGCTTTGAAGTTGCCGATGATCTCCTCGCTTATCGCTTCACGATCGGCACGGGCTGAGTTGCGCAGGGCATCACCGCAACGGATGTCCGGAGAGAAGAGGTTTCCCAGATCACACCACATCGCAAAGTGATCTTTCGTCGAAGCCACGCCCGCCCGCCCTTGCAGGGCTTGCATCTTGGCCTGGGTGTCGAGGATCAGGGTCTGCTTGGCACCCTCCGCCCATTGCTGGGCCAGCATGTTGCCGCGCTGATAGAGGGCCTCGTACGCCCTTGTCACGCGATCATTGTTGGCCTGGATCACGATGACTTCCTGCTGGGCGCGGGCGGCCTCTTCCTGCTGCATGCCGACCTCGGCGCGCTTCGCCTCGATCGCGGTCAGGATCTGCGCCGCCTCCTGTCGCCCCCCAAAGGCCCCCAGGAGGGTTGATGGCCGCCATGCAAGCGGAGCAAGGCGCTCGGCCGCAAGCACCACACCGATGAGCATGATGACAACGACCGTCGATGTCGTCAGGACGGCGACGACGGCGCGAAGCGCAGTCCTTGTTTTGCTGAGTTTGCGTTGAACTGGGACCGGCAACGCGACAGGCTGAGCATGGAGGACGCCAGTTCCCAGAGTCTGATGGTCGAGGTGGATAGACATGTGTCACCTTCCTGGGTCGTCAGCGGGGTGGAGAGGCAACGAGGACGCTCGACCACTCGGTGGCCTGCTTCTCGGCAACCCGGCCCTCAAGGTGACGCAAAAGCTCGCCAGTCGTCTTGGCCACGGCGACGTGCTCCGCCTTGTCCAGCGCGATCCTGCTGCGCTCGGCCTGGACCGCCTCAGACTGCGCGGAAACGGCGCCCAGGACCTGGTTCAGGTCGCTGCCGGGGAGATCGCCCGTCCACACGCGCAATCGTATGGAAGGCTTCTCGGAGAGAGGGGCGGTTTGCTCCGCGTGGACCAGCCAGTAGATCAGGCCGATGGCGGATGCCAGGGCGGGGAGGGCTACTTTGACGAGCATGACAACGCCTTTCTCAACGGTGATGGACAGTGCCTGGGAGCGGTCCAACCATCAGATCGCGTGAACTACTTCACGCTCACGTTCACACGGCTGCATGACGCTCAAAAAGCCCTTGGCGGGGGAAGCCTTTGTAAGGCATTATTGACAGAAGATGACAGATAAACACTGATTTTTCCATGCCGTAACTCAACCAACTCAGAAAGGAGTCCTCCATGACCCAGATCCACGCCGCCGAACGCAAGCTCGACAAGCACGATCGAAAAATCTTGGAGCTACTCCAGTTGGACGCCCGAATGTCACACGCCGAGATCGGCGAGAAGGTTGGCCTAGAGAGATCGACCGTCTCTCGGCGCATCGCCCTCATGCAAGAGGATGGCGTCATCGCTGGCGTGACGACGATGCTTGAGCCCCGTAAGGTCGGAATGCTGACCATCGTATTCACAATGGTAAAGCTTCGAACCCACGGGCCGGCAACGCTCACCGAATTCGAACGGGCCCTCCTCACGATGCCCAACATCGTCGAGTCGGCGAAGATCAGCGGGGAGTTCGATTATTTCCTCAAGGTTTGGGTAAAAGACACACCGGGGCACGAGAGGATCCATGATCAATTGTTGAGTCTGCCAATGGTTGACCAGCTACGCGGATTTCTTGTAATCGGATCGCAAACATCCAAACCGATGCCCCTTGGATGCACCTAATGAAATAGGCCCCGGATATTAATATCCGGGGCCT
>CAIQMJ010000656.1 GCA_903872875.1 uncultured Variovorax sp. | reverse complement strand
TATCGCTCGATGGGCAACCGAACTCGGCCATCACACCATAGCTGTGATGGTCCTCCGTGATGCGCAAGCGCATCTGGCACGAGTCGCCCTCCAACTCCATGAGCACCGGCTCCGTCGGCCGCTGGCGCACAAGTTGGGTGTGGCGTCTGTCTGGCGATGCAGTGCGCGCAAGCGGCCGGCCGGCGCGGGTGGTTGGCCTTCGTGTCACGCCGTCAACTCGGTGATGGCCTGCTCATCAGAAGGTCTCGCCTTGATCGGTTCGACGCTGGCAGTTTCACTGCTGTTGCTCATGATGAGGTCCTTGACGGTTGGGCTGGCGACGGTGCCGCTGACACGGTAGATCGCGGATTCGGAAGGCGCATTGATCCATGTCAATCCAGCCGCCATGTCCCTGTCGCTTCATCAATGCGCCACCGCTCGCGGCGCCGCTGCACGTGGTGCCGGCGCCCATGCCGGCCGCTCGCCGCGCCGCGAGTCGATGACGATCACATAGCGGCCTGCACCCTCGACGGGCGTCTGATCCCTGGGGAGAACCCACATCGGCGCACCTCGCGCCGCGGCCGCGAGATAGTTCGCATCGAGTACGCCGAAATGATCCAGCAGCCAGTTCAGGCTTCCCGGAATACGGATGCATCCCTTCGACTGAGCGCTGCCCAGGCGTGGCTCCAGGACGTCAGGGTCGGTGGCATGCATCTGCAGTCGTATCGCACTCTCGCCACCCTTGCCCCAGAGTCGCCGGGCCGGCTGCCATCCCAGGTCGAACACCCGCCTTCCTTTCGCGCCATAGCCCCGGATGCCGAACTTGTTTCGCGTTCCTTCCGCACGGAAATCGGGATTGGCGGTCGTGAGTTCGAACACGCCGAGTGGTGTTTCGAAGTGGTCGAATTCGCCACCCCGTCCGGTCGAGACGGCCGCGGCGCCGACGAGGAAGGGTGGTTCGTCGTTGTCGAGCCAATAGACCATGATTGCCTGGACGTTCGGACTGCGGTCGACGACCACTACGTACTCGCGCAAGGCGGTGACGCCCGCCTTCGCAAGTGCGGCGAGAGCCTGTTCGCCGTATTGCGTCACGTCGTCGATCGGGAGATCGAGCCGATGGTCGACCGATTCGCGAAAGGCAGCCGCCAGGTCGGCGGGCGCGGCCATTGCCGAGGCTGCACAGACTGCGATCAGAAGAACGGCAAGACGGTTGACAACAGACGCGAAAGGAATTGAAGGCATGGTGCGCCGGAGTCTGAAGCGCCGCCGGCCTCATGACTTGACCGGCGTCAAGGCCGTTGCCTTGGTCATTCCTTATTTGCGCATGCGTCTCTCGGCGAGCATCTGACAGCTTGTGCATCGGATTGCGGTCGGTTGAGCGAGCAGGCGTTGGCGCGGGATGTCCACGCCGCAATCCGGGCAGGTGCCATAGCTGCCGTTCGACATTCGAATCAGGGCGAGTTCGACGTCTTCCAATCTCAGGCGATCGACCTCCATCTCCGCAGAATCGACGTCGGCAGCGCGTTCGGCCTCGGCCTCGTCGGCATGACTCGTGACCTCGCGGTCGGCCATCTCCGTGCGGCGATCGCCCATCGAGGCCGAATCCGACAATTCGGCGATCGCCTGTTGTTTCATGTGTTCGAGCCGTTCGTGCAGGGCGGCGCGGTCGGATGCGGTCATTGGGGTCATTGGGGTCATGGTTGCTCCTTTGGGTCCGTACGCGGCAACTCAGGTTGCTTGCGGCGACAGGGTCGCCGGGCGAACGCCAGGTTGGGAATCATCCGAGCTTCGCACCGCGGTGCCGAAGGCTTGAAGCCGCGTCGCGCAGCTGCCGTCGTCCACTTCCCGCATGGTGAATGCGGTCGCCAGCGTGGGCGATCTGCCGAGCAGCCTGCCGATCTCGGCGACTGCGTTGGGCGCGCCGCGCCCGCCCATGACCGAAACCACGGCGATGTTCGGCAAGCGATCTCGCTTCTGATCGAGAAAGCTCCGCATCGGGCCGGCCAGCCGCTGGCCCCAGATCGGGGACACCAGCACGACCACGTCGAAGCGTTCGGGCGGAGGACCTTCGTAGCGGATTGCCGGACGCCGGCGAAAGAATGAATCGACCAGGCACCGGAGGCTTCCGACTGCACCACGGCGCGGCTCCTCATCGTGAATTTCGGTCATCCTCCAGCCCTGCTGGCTGCAGAGAAGCTCGGCGAGCCGTCGCGACGTGCCGGTATGGGAATAGACGACCACAAGGACGTTGTTCATGCGTGCTCCTTCATTCGAATCGAATCTAGGGCGTATGTGTCCTGCGGCGCTTGATGCAGCGCAAGGCAAGCCTGTGGCACGAGGTCACCCCCGACGATGGCTGCCTGGCCGGGCTGCGCCGGATATCAGCAGTCCTCGACCACCATGTTGGCCACCTTCTCCTTGAACGGAAACTGCTTGGAGAGTCTGATGAAGACGATCGAGCCTGGCGCTGCGGGATAGACCGAAATGACGGCTTTGGTCTGCGTGGCGGAGTGGGCGATCACCTGATAGGCGGAGCCGGCTTCGGAGCGGCGCGTCAGCAGGATGGTCGATGTGGCGGTCCGGATGTTCTTGTCCACGCAGTCGGCAACGTCGAGCGGTGAACCCGCAAGCCGATAGGGAATCCAGGGAAGGCCCTCCAGATCGGAAGCGGCCGGCTCGAAAGGCTGCAGCGATGCGCATCCCGCGAGCAGCATGGCGGACATCGCCACTAAAGTTGACTTCATGGATTTCATCGATACATAGAGCAACGGATGGACCGAGCTCGAAGGTCAGTTTATGCCGCCGCCTCCCTCCTGGGGATGGGCGGCGAGGTCCCGGGTTGCTGCGCAGTCGCAGCGAAGCAAGAATGGCACGCCGCCGGCCTGTCGGCCTTGACGCCGCGCAATCGGGGCGAACATCGCGTGCTGTCGGTACCAGGCAGACGCACGTTGAAGGCACCCTAAGCGGGCGTCCGTGCACCAAGCGGGCGCATTGCCTACTCGCGCAATGGCTTGCCGACGACGGAAGAGTTTGATGCGGCCCAAAGATATTGCAGGCTTCTACAAGCGAGGAACTGCAATGGCTACATATTCGGATCAGAACGTGATCGGTCGGATTTCCGACGACCCCTTGCCTGGCGTGGCGCGGCATACCAGCGGTGTCTCATGGGGTGCGATATTCGCTGGCGCGGTGGGCGCGGCGGCGTTGTCCCTGGTGCTTGCGCTGCTTGGATCGGGCCTCGGATTTTCTTCTGTCAGCCCCTGGAGCAACCGGGGCGTGAGCGCCGCTTCGATCGGCATCGCTGCAATTCTCTGGCTGACGTTCACACAGATCGCCGCGTCGGGCATGGGCGGCTATCTGGCGGGTCGCCTGCGCACGAAATGGGTGGGTGTCCATACCGACGAGGTGTACTTCCGTGACACCGCGCATGGATTCCTGGCATGGGCCGTCGCCACGCTGGTCACGGCCGCGCTGGTGGCTTCGGCTGTGGGTTCCGTCGTCAGCGCCGGCGGTCAGGCCGGGGCTTCGGCCGTGGGCGGCGTGGCATCCACGGCGGCTGTTGCCGGTGCGGGTGCAGCGGGCGCGGCATCGGCCAACCCGTCCGCATCCGACGCAGTCAATCCACTGAACTATTTCGTGGATTCGCTCTTCCGCAAGGACGCGGTCGCGACGACGCCGGCACCGGACGCCGCTTCGGCACCTGTCGCTGCATCGCCGGCCTCCGATCGGACGACCGAGAACTCGAATGCTGAAGTCACGCGCATCTTCCTGAACAGCATCCGCACCGGGGCGCTTCCGCCGGAAGACGCGAAGTACGTCGGCCAGGTCGTCGCGCAGCGGACAGGGTTGAGCCAGCAGGATGCCGAGAAGCGTGTGAACGACACGTACGCCAAGGCACAGGCCGCGTTGAACGACGCGCAGACCAAGGCCAAGGAGGCTGCCGATGCTGCCCGAAAGGCATCGGCCTACGGCGCGCTGTGGCTGGTGGTCTCCATGCTGATCGGCGCCTTCGTCGCAAGCTTCGCAGCGACATATGGCGGCCGTCGCCGCGACTTCTGAAACTGAACCCGAACCAGAAAGGACCTGATCATGCGTTCACTCTTGCTGTTTTTTCTCGGTGTGCCGATCCCCGTCATCATTCTGATCGCGCTGTTCTTCCACTGAGTCGCTGGTTCGGCGCCTTCTCCGCTCCGCCGGGCGGAGATCGCATATGGCTTGCAACGCAAACCGGACCGATTCCGCCAGGGTCGAGCGAATTTCTTTCGCTCGACCCTGACTTTTTGGATAGGGGCCAGTGCGCATGCGGCTCAAGACAGACATTCGCGTCCGCTTTTAGAATTTGCGCCATTGCACCGAATCCGTGCATGCGGCCCGTGTCCTGCGGGTCATGCTCACCCTCAAAGGCCTTCGCCAATGTCTGGCTCCACCTCCGCATTCCGTCCTTCCCTGCCTGCCTCCCAGAACGCCGTTCCGCTCCCGTCACCCCAAGGATTCCAGATCCGCATCGTCGGCGCCGCGGCGTTCGCCCATCTGCTCAACGACCTGATCCAGGCACTGCTTCCATCCGTCTACCCGATGCTGAAGACGCAGTTCTCGCTGAACTTCGCGCAAATCGGCTGGATCGCGCTGGTCTATCAGATCACGGCATCGCTGCTCCAGCCCTGGATCGGGCTCCATACCGACAAGCACCCCAAGCCCTATCTGCTGCCGACGGGGATGGCGGTCACGCTGTCGGGTATCGCGCTCCTGGCTTTGGCCAGCAGCTATGGGATGCTGCTCGTGGCGGCCGCCGTGGTCGGCGTGGGCTCGGCCACTTTCCACCCAGAGGCGTCCCGCGTGGCGCGAATGGCATCCGGAGGCCGGTTCGGCACGGCGCAGTCCACCTTCCAGGTGGGCGGCAATACCGGTTCCGCCATCGGGCCACTGCTCGCCGCCGCGTTCGTGGTGCCGCACGGGCAACCGGCCATCGCGTGGTTCATGCTGGCGGCGTTGCTGGCCATCGCGGTGCTGCTCAAGATCACCGGCTGGACCGTGCGGCATGGCCAGGCCCAGGTGAAGAGCCTGAGCCGTCAGAGTACCGGCGGTCTCGGCCGCCACCAGATCATCCGTGCGGTGGTCGTGATCGCGATCCTGATGTTCGCCAAGTTCGTCTACATCGCGGCCTTCACGAACTACTTCACGTTCTACCTGATTCAACGCTTCGGACTTGGCGTCCAGCAGAGTCAGATGTACCTCTTCATGTTCCTCGCGGCCATTGCGCTCGGGACTTTCGCGGGCGGGCCCGTGGGTGACCGCATCGGACGCAAGGCCGTGATCTGGGTGTCGTTCCTGGGCGTCGCGCCTTTCGCGCTGGCGCTTCCTTATGCCGACCTGTTCTGGACCGCGGTGCTGGCCATTGCCGTGGGCCTGGTCATGTCGTCCGCATTCGCTGCCCTGGTCGTGTATGCGCAGGAAGCCGTGCCCGGCCGCGTCGGCATGGTGTCCGGCGTCATGTTCGGACTGATGTTCGGCATCGGCGGCATCGGCGCCGCGGGGCTCGGCAACCTTGCGGACATCCACGGGCTGCCGTGGGTCTACAAGCTGTGTTCCTTCCTGCCGCTGCTGGGTTTGGCGACCGCGTTTCTTCCGAACACGCGAGCCAGGCAGCGCTAGTTCGGTTCAGCGGGATCGAGGAAGGAAGGGGTCTCGGCGAAAGTCCCGGCTTACACCGGGCCCCGCGTGTCGAGCCGCGCCTTGCCGTAGCTCCGATACCGCTCGCGCACGACGGCCATTTCCTGCGCGTCGAGGATCACGGGCGCGCCCAGTTGGGCGCTCATCCAGTACTGCCTGGCCAGCGTCTCGAGCTTGGCCGCATTGGCGACCGCCTTGTCGATCGTCGCTGCGTGGCAGATCATCCCGTGGTTGGCCAGCAGGCAGGCATTGCGCCCGTCGAGCGCATCGGCGGCAGAGCGTGCGAGCGCATCGGTTCCGAAGGTGGCGTATTCGGCGCATGGCACGTCATCGCCGCCGAAGCCGGCCAGCATGTAGTGGAAGGCGGGTATCGGCTTGCGCTGGCAGGACAGCGCCACGCACGCATCGGAGTGCGTGTGCACCACCGCCTGCGCCTGCGGGTAGCGTCGGTAGATCTCGGTGTGCATCGACCATTCGCTCGACGGGATGCCCGGGCCGCGCGTGTCACCGCCCAGCGAGATATGCACGAAGGCCTCGGGGCGGATGCTGTCGCCGTCCGCGCCGGTCGGGCTGATCAGCGCCCCCTCGCCGAAGCGGCAACTCATGTTCCCGGCGCTGCCGTTGTTGAGGCCGAGGCGCGCGAGGCGCTGGTAGCCGGTGGCGAGCGCCTGGCGCAACGCGGTCTCTGATTCGGAGTTCGTGGATGTCGTCATTGGAATCCTGCGCGCGGGCGCATGAGGGGTTGAACGAAGGCGTCAGGCGCCCTGCATGCTCTGGAGCATCGGCAGCAGCATGTTCTCGGGCCCGAGCTTTCCCGACTTGAGGCACAGCGCGATCGCGTCATCGCCGTCGTGCGCCACGGCGCGCGCGATACCGGGTCCGGCATACGCGCCGACCTGAAGCCGGTCGATGCCCAGGTGCGCGAGAACCGCGCCCGAGGTCTCGCCGCCGGAGACCACGAAGCGCGTCACGCCCGCATGGCGCAGGCGCTGCGCGAGCCTGCCGAGGATGTCTTCGGCGACGGCGGCCGCCTCATGCTTGCCGACCCGCGCCTGGATGCGTTCGATGATGTCGGCCCGCGCAGACGTGGCGATCGCCACCGGGCCGCCGGGCAGGTGCTGGAGCGACCAGTCCAGCGCGTCCGCCACCACGTCGGCGCCATCGAGTGCCCGCTCGACATCGATCCAGTGCACCGGGCGGTCGCGTGCAAACGCATGGAGCTGCGCGATCGAACGATCGGCGCAGCTGCCGGCCAGCACCACGCCCGGCCCGGCAACCGCGGGCAAGGGCGCGACCGCGCTGTCGCGAGCAAGCCAGCCATGCTGGCGCCACAGCGCAGGGAAGTAGGCGCAGATGGACGAATTGCCGGTCATCAATGGCCAGTCCCATGTGAGCTCGGCGACGGCGGCGAGGTCGACGGGCTCGGCCGCGTCGGCGATGGCAAAGCCGATGCCTTCTTCTTCGAGCGCGCGGGCGTGAGCGCGCAGCGCGGCGGGGCCGGCATGCACGACCTGCTGCGGTATCAGCCCGACGCGCGTCGTGGTCTGCCGTTGCAAGGTCCGCACGAGGTTGGGGTCCAGCATCGGCGTCAGCGGGTCGAAGCGCTTGGGCGACTCCGAGATCAG
>CAIQMJ010000655.1 GCA_903872875.1 uncultured Variovorax sp. | reverse complement strand
CTGGTGCCGGGCGTGGGCCACAACATGCCGCATGAGGCGCCGCGCGTGTTCGCCGATGCGGTCCTCGAACTCGTCGCACCGCTGCGCTGAACTGTGCGGAACCTCACCGAATGACAGACATCCTGAAGACCCTTTCCGAACACCGCTGCTTCGGCGGCGTCCAGCGCTTCCACGAGCACCCGTCGCGCGAAATCGGCCTGCCGATGCGCTTCTCGGTGTTCCTGCCGCCGCAAGCCGCGCAAGGTCCGGTGCCGGCGCTGATCTATCTGGCAGGCCTCACCTGCAACGAAGAGACCTTCATGGTGAAGGCCGGCGCGCAGCGGCTCGCGGCCGAACTCGGCCTCGCGCTGATCGCGCCCGACACCAGTCCGCGCGGACCGGCAGCGGAAAACATCGAAGGCGCCACCGCGAGCTGGGACTTCGGCATAGGCGCCGGCTTCTATCTCGACGCGACGCGGGCGCCATGGGCCACGCACTGGCGCATGGAAAGCTACCTGATCGACGAACTGCTGCCGCTGCTGGCGACCGAGTTGCCGATCGACACCCATCGCCTCGGCCTGTTCGGCCATTCGATGGGCGGGCACGGTGCGCTCACGCTCGCGCTGCGGCATCCGGGGCTGTTCAAGTCGCTGTCGGCCTTCGCACCGATCTGCGCTCCCACGCAGTGCCCGTGGGGTCACAAGGCTTTCAACGCCTACCTCGGCACCGACCACACGGCCTGGCAGGAGCACGACGCCACGGTGCTGATGCAGAACCAGCCGATCGCGCCCTTTCCAGCCGGCATCCTGATCGACCAGGGCCTGGCCGACAAATTCCTCGCTGACCAATTGCATCCCGCGTTGTTCGAAGCGGCCTGCGCAGGCATCGGCCAGCCGCTCGAACTGCGACGGCATGCGGGCTACGACCACGGCTACTACTTCATCCAGAGCTTCATCGGCGACCACCTCGCGCACCACGCGAAGGTGCTGGCCGGCCGGGCGGCTTGAAGTACCGCTGACCCGACCCCAGCGTCCATGAGCAGCTTCGTCGACACCCTGCCCGAAGTCTTCGAACGCTTCGGCCGCATCGTCGTGCGCCGCATGTTCGGCGGACATGGCGTCTACCACGACGGCCGGATGTTCGCGCTGGTGATCGGCGACACGCTGTACCTCAAGACCGATGCCGAGAGCGCGCCGCATTTCGATCGGCTGCAGTTGCCCGCCTTCACCTACGAGCGCCAGGGCAAGCTGACGCAGTTGTCCTACCGCGAAGCGCCGGCCGAGATCTTCGAGGACAGGGGCGAGGCCGCGCTCTGGGCTCGCCGTGCCTGGGAAGCGGCATTGCGATCGGGCCAGCCACCGAAGTCCAGCAGACCTCGCCAGCCGGCCGCGAAGAAAAAAGCCGCGGCCAAGAAGACGCCCGTCCGGCGCACCAGTGGAAACAAGCCATGAACACACGACCGCCGCCGCTGCCGACCAAGGAAGAGATCGCGCTGCTCGACGTGTTCGACGGCCTCGGCCTGCGGGACATCGACGTCGTGTCTACGTCGCAGCAGGCCGCCGCAGCGCTCGATGCGATCGGACGGCTCGACACGGTCGGTTTCGACACCGAGTCGAAGCCGACCTTCCTCAAGAACGAGGTGTCGAGCGGTCCGCACACCGTGCAGTTCGCGTCGCTACGGCGTGCCTGGGTGTTCCAGCTGCACGACGCAGACTGCCGTGCCGCTGCGGCGAGCCTGCTCGCATCGAGCGCGCTGACCAAGATCGGCTTCGGCCTGGCCGGCGACCGCACGCAGATCCGGCACACGCTCGGCGTGGAGCCTCAGGCGGTGGTCGATCTCGACACGGTCTTCAAGCGCCGCGGCTACCGCAATTCGGTGGGCGTGAAGACGGCGGTGGCGCTGGTGTTCAACCGCCGCTTCGTGAAGTCGCGCAAGCAGACGACCTCGAACTGGGCGCAGCGGCAGCTTTCCGAAGGCCAGGTCAGCTATGCCGCCAACGACGCCTATGCCGCGATGTGCGTGGCCGACGCGCTCGGGCTGGACGCGGCGACGCTCACGCCGATGCCGCTGTCGGGCTGAGCGCCGTGTCGGCAACAGCCTCTAGAACAGGCTGCCCTGCCCCACCTCGCCCGGCGGCCGGAACGCCGTCGTGTCGAGCGCGAAGCGCTGGCGGTTGAAGCCGATGCGCTGCGTCGCCTTCTCGAAGCGCTGGCGGATCAGATCGGCCCAGAGGCCGCTGCCCTTCATGCGGGTCGCGAAGTCGGCGTCGTAGTCCTTGCCGCCGCGCATCTCGCGGATGCGCGCCATGATGCGGCCGGCGCGCTGCGGGTAATGCAGCTCGAGCCATTCCTTGAACAGCGGCGCCACCTCCCAGGGCAGCCGGATCACCGTGTAGAAAGCGCTGCGCGCGCCGGCCTCCCAGGCGGCTTCGAGCACGTGCTCCATGTCCTCGGTGACGAACGGGATCTGCGGCGCCACGCTGACGCCCACCGGCACGCCCGCCTCGGCCAGGGTGCGGATGGTCCGCAGCCGGCGGTGCGGCGCGGCGGCACGCGGTTCGAGCTTGCGGGCCAACGTGGCGTCGAGCGTGGTCATCGTCACGTACACCGCGGCTAGATGCTCGGCCGCCATCGGCGCGATCAGATCGAGGTCCAGTTCGACCGCACTGGACTTGGTCACCAGCCCGAAGGGATGGCGCGCTTCGCGCAGCACCTCGATCACCGATCGGGTGAGCCGCAGTTCGCGTTCGATCGGCTGGTAGCAGTCGGTCGCGGTACCGATGGCGAGCTGCGTCGGCCGATAGTTCCTGCGGCCGATCTCGCTGCGCAGCACCTCGGCGATGTTGCGCTTGGCGATCAGCCTGGTCTCGAAGTCGAGCCCCGGCGACATGTTCAGGTAGCTGTGCGTCGGCCGCGCGAAACAGTAGATGCAGCCGTGCTCGCAGCCGCGGTAGGGATTGAGCGACTGTTCGAAGTAGATGTCGGGCGACTCGTTGCCGCTGATCGCGGACTTCGCGTCCTCGAAGCGCACCTCGGTCTGCAGCGGTGCCAGCGGCTCCGAAGCGCCTTCTTCCAGGGTGCCCCAGCCATCGTCGAAGTCGTTGCGCTGGTCGCGTTCGAAGCGGTGGGCGATCCGGCTTGCGGCGCCCCGGCCCTTGAGGGCGTGCAATGGGATGAAGACATCGGCCATGATTTAACTGTATTTTCATACAGTATCCGGCAGGCCGAGGATTTTGCAAAGTGGGATTTCGCGTGGCGCGCCGTGACGATTTCTTCCTACATCCACTGGCCTCCGGAATGGGTGACGCTCCGGGCTCGCCGCTGTGCACCGACAGGCTCCTGCGCCTCAGCAGTTCACCTTTGTCAGCACGCGGCGCATCCATCTTTCAACTACTTCGTCAGGGAACATTCGATGAACAGAGTCTTCGCCATGCTGGTCGCCGGCAGCTTCGCCGCCGCAGGTGCCGCCTACGCCCAATCCAACCCGCCGGGCGCGCCCGTGCCGCCGAATACCCCGGGCATTGCGACCGGCAAGTCCGAACGCGCGGCCGAAGCCAGGAAGGACATGAAGCCTGCAGGCAAGGTGCGCGCGCAAGGGGGCGACGAACCGAAGACGCCCGAAGGCGGCGCCATCGGTACCGACCGCGCTGCAGTCAATGGCGAGGCACGCGCAGAAACGCGCGACACGCGCCGCCCGGGCAAGCCGCGGACCACACAGGGCACCACGCCGCAGTGATTCCGTGAATTGCGGCAGGGTGGCCGCAGGTGCTCAGAATTCGGCGTCGAGTTCGTCGATCTCGTCCGGCTCCTGCCGCGCGGCCTCCACCCACTCCTGCATCGCGGGCAGTTCCATGATGCGCTTGCAGTACGCCGCGCACTCCTTGTCGAGGCTCACGTCGTAGCTCAGGAAGCGCGTGACGACCGGGGCGTACATCGCATCGGCAATGCAGGGCTGCTTGCCGAACAGAAACGGGCCGCCATAGGTCTTGAGGCACTCATGCCAGATGGCGACCACGCGGTCGATATCGGCCTGGGCGCGCGACCAGATCTTGAAGTTGGCGAAGTGGGCCTTGATGTTCATCGGCAGCGCGCCTCGCATGGCGCTGAAGCCCGAATGCATCTCGCCGCTGATCGCGCGGCAGTGCGCGCGTGCCTTGGCGTCGGCCGGCAGCAGGCCGGCCTTCGGCTTGATTTCGTTGAGGTATTCGCCGATCGCCAGCGTGTCCCAGACCTTGAGCCCGCCGTTCTCCAGCGAGGGCACCAGCATCGAAGACGACAGCAGCAGCATCTCGGCCTTCATCGCCGGATCGTCCGGCGGAATCACCTTCTCGGTGAAATCCAGCCCGGCCAGCTTGCACATGAGCCAGCCGCGCAGCGCCCACGCGCCATAGTTCTTGCTGCTGATGGTGAGGACGGCTTTGGCCATGTGCGTGTGCTCCTTGGGGATACCCGATCGTGGTGCGGCAGTGCAAGGCCCATGCCACGCGCGCCGGGACGGTGCACGCGAGCGACAGCGGCGGCACCGCTTGGCCCGCAACTTGCCTGTGATCCGGCATGCTGTACCGGGCCTACCAAAACCAATCGGACCTGTTCTCGCCTCTGCGGCTCGCTGCGCAGCACATCAGCGAATTCATGTGGGTGAACGACCAGCCCCACAGCGCCACGCGCAAGATGGCTGCGGCCCTCGAGGTCTTCTCGCGCATGCGGCTGACCCACAGCCGTCCGGCGTACGGCATCGACAAGGTCATGACGGAGGGCGCAGAGGTCGCGGTGACCGAAGAGGTCACGATGACGGCGCCTTTCGGCACGCTGCTGCACTTCCGCAAGCACACCAAGTCCGTGCATCCGCCGGTGCTGCTGGCTGCACCACTGTCGGGCCATTTCGCGACGTTGCTGCGCGAAACCGTGCGGACGCTGCTGCGCGACCACGACGTGTACCTGACCGACTGGCACAACGCGCGCGACGTGCCCTTGGCCAAGGGCGCCTTCGGCCTGGACGACTACACGCTGCAGCTCGTCCAGTTCCTCGAGAAGATCGGCCCCGGCGTGCACATGGTCGCGGTCTGCCAGCCCTGCGTCGCCGCGCTGGCCGCGACGGCGCTGATGGCCGAGGACGACAGCCCCGCCACGCCGCGCAGCCTGACGCTGATGGCCGGCCCGGTCGATTGCCGCATCAACCCGACGGGCGTGAACGCGCTCGCGACCAGCAAGCCGATCGACTGGTTCCGGAAGAACCTGATCAGCCACGTGCCGTGGCCGCACGCCGGCATGATGCGGCGCGTGTATCCGGGCTTCCTGCAGCTGACCGCGTTCATGAGCATGAACCCGGAGCGGCACAAGGAACAGTTCAAGAAGATGTACGAGCATCTGGCGGCCGGCGAGACCGAAAAGGCCGATCCGATCCGCACCTTCTACGACGAGTACCTGGCCGTCAACGACCTGCCGGCCGAGTTCTATCTCGAGACGGTCGAGAAGGTCTTCCAGACCTATGAGCTGCCGCGCGGCGAACTCATGGTCGGCACGCGCAAGGTGAACCCGGCGGCCATCCGCCGGACCGCGCTGCTGACCGTCGAAGGCGAGCGCGACGACATCTGCGCGGTCGGCCAGACCGTCGCGGCGCAGGACCTGTGCCCGAACATCCGGCCCTACCTGAAGAGCCACCATCTGCAGGCCGGCGTCGGGCACTACGGCGTTTTCAGCGGCAGCAAGTGGAACGCGCAGATCTACCCGCGTGTCCGCGAAACGATCCACGCCGCAGCCGAGTTGCACTGAAGGCAAAGCGCTGTTCGAAAACTGCTTCGGTCAAGGTGATCGCGGCGGTCGGGGCAGCCTCGCGTGCCGGCCTAAGCCTGCATCGACCGCAGTCGTAGCCAATGTCCGACACGCCAAAGCGCGCTCGGCGGCTGCGGCGGTGCAACATCTGCGCTTCAATGATTCCTCGCAAGCTCACGGATGGTCCGGGGCAGGAGGAATTCACCCGTGCACATCGATACCCCCAGCCTGAGCGAACAAGACGTCTGGCTTTTCCGTGAGGGCTCGCATGCCGAGCTATACCGCACCATGGGCTGCCAGCTGCGGCCCGACGGCCAGGGCGCCAGCTTCGCGGTGTGGGCACCCAACGCATGGGCCGTGTCGGTCATCGCCGACTGGAACGGCTGGAACGACCAGGCGCTGCGGCTGCAGGCACGCGACGACGGCAGCGGCATCTGGGAAGGCTTCGCGCCCGAGGCCACCCGCGGACAGGTCTACAAATACCGCATCTTTTCTCGTGAAGCCGGCTATGTGGTCGACAAGGCCGACCCCTTCGCGTTCTATTCCGAAGCGGCACCGGCGACAGGCTCGCGCGTCTGGTCGCTCGAACACACCTGGAGCGACGACGCATGGATGCAGCAGCGCGGCGCGAAGAACGCGCTCGATGCGCCGATGTCGATCTACGAAGTGCATCCGGGCTCCTGGCAGCGCCAGGACGGCCAGATGCTCGGCTGGCGCGAGCTGGCCACGCGGCTCGCCGACTATGTGCAGGAGATGGGCTTCACGCACGTCGAGTTGATGCCCGTCACCGAGCATCCGTTCTACGGATCGTGGGGCTACCAGACCACAGGCTACTTTGCGCCCACCTGGCGCTATGGCACGCCGCAGGACTTCATGGCCTTCGTCGACCACCTGCATCAGCGCGGCATCGGCGTGCTGCTCGACTGGGTTCCGTCGCACTTCCCGACCGATCAGCACGGCCTCGGCTTCTTCGACGGTACGCACCTGTTCGAACATGCGGACCCGCGTCAGGGCTTCCACCCCGAGTGGAATTCGAGCATCTTCAACTACGGCCGCAACGAGGTTCGCAGCTTCCTGATTTCGTCTGCGCTGTTCTGGCTCGACCACTATCACCTCGACGGCCTGCGCGTGGACGCGGTGGCCTCGATGCTCTACCTCGACTACGCGCGCAAGCAAGGCGAATGGATTCCCAACATCCACGGCGGACGCGAGAACCTCGAAGCCGTCGGCTTCTTGCGCGACCTCAACCGTGCGATCTACCGCGAGCATCCGGACACCGTGTCGGTCGCCGAAGAATCGACCGCCTGGCCGATGGTCTCGCGCCCGACCGAGATGGGCGGTCTCGGCTTCGGCATGAAATGGAACATGGGCTGGATGCACGACAACCTGGCCTACTTCGAGCAGGACCCGGTGTACCGCAAGTACCACCAGGGGCAGCTGACCTTCTCGACCGTCTATGCCTTCAACGAGAACTTCGTGCTGCCGATTTCGCACGACGAAGTGGTGCACGGCAAGGGCTCGCTGATCGGCAAGATGCCCGGCGACGAGTGGCAGCAGTTCGCCAACCTGCGCGCGCTGTTCGGCCTGATGTGGACGCATCCCGGCAAGAAGCTGCTCTTCATGGGTTGCGAGTTCGGCCAGCGGCGTGAGTGGACGCACGACGGCGAACTCGAATGGTGGGCCACCCAGAACCCGCTGAATGCCGGCACGCAGCGCCTGGTGCGCGATCTGAACCGTGTGTACCGCTCGGAGCCTGCGCTCTACCAGGTCGACTTCTCGCCGGAAGGCTTCGCGTGGATCAGCGCCGACGATGCCGAGCGCAGCGTGATCGTGTTCCTGCGCAAGCCGCGCGGCGGCGGCGCACCCGTGCTGGTGGCCTGCAACCTCACGCCGATGCCGCGCACCAACTACGTGGTCGGCGTGCCGCGGCCGGGCCGCTGGCGCGAACTGCTCAACAGCGACGCCGCTGAATACGGCGGCGCCAACTGGGGCAACCTGGGCAACCTCACGGCATCGCCTCTGCCTTCGCACGGCCAGCCGTACTCGCTGAGCCTCACGTTGCCGCCGCTGTCCACGGTGATCCTGGCGCCCGACGATGCCGCGCTACCGAACGCATGACATCGGCAACGCAATGAAAAAGAAAACCTCCGCCAAGCCCTCCGCGCCAACCGCACCGACCGCACCGACCGTCATGCCGCCCATCAGTCCATCCTCCCCTCCGACGCCTTCGAAGACCGACGCGCCGACGCCCGCGCTGCTCGCCACGCCATCCCCGTTCGCCAGCCTGCCGCCCGACGGCCAGGTACGCGCGGTGATCGATGCGGTGCTGCCGGTGGTCGACGGCGGACGCTTCGCGATCAAGCGGACCGCGGGCGAGCCGGTCGAGGTGAAGGCGCATTGCTTCACCGATGGCCACGACGCGCTGCGCGTGATGCTGCAGTGGCGCGTGGACGGTGCCGAGCATGCGCATGAAGTGCCGATGGTGCTGCTCAACAACGATGTCTGGGAGGCCTCTTTCGCGCCATCGACGCCCGGCCGCTACAGCTACACCGTGGTCGCCTGGGTCGACGCCTTTTCATCGTGGCGCAGCGAACTCGCGCGGCGCATCGACGACGAGGACATCCGCATCGCCGCACAGGTCGGTGCGATCGAGATCGCCGCCGCCGCCGGCCGCGCAACCGGCCGGCATGCGACCGAACTGCATCGCTTCGCGCAGGCACTCGACCTGGGCGCGGCGGACCGCAAGATCGACGGCACGAGCCTCAAGGCGCTGGCACTCGACACCGAATTGGCACGCCTCGCATCGCTCTACCCCGACCGCCGCCACGAGGCACGCTTCAGCGTCGAGCTGCCCCTCATCGTCGACCGCGAACGCGCGCGCTTCAGCAGCTGGTACGAACTGTTCCCGCGCTCGGCCGGCACCGAGCCCGGTGTGCACGGCACCTTCCGCGATGTCGAGGCGCGGCTGCCGGCGATCGCGGACATGGGCTTCGACGTGCTGTACTTTCCGCCGATCCATCCGGTCGGTCGCGTACAGCGCAAGGGCCGCAACAACGCGCTCACGACCGAGCCCGGCGACGTCGGTAGCCCCTGGGCGATCGGTTCGACCGAAGGCGGCCACAAGTCGATCCTGCCCGAGCTGGGCACGCCGGAAGACTTCCGCCATCTGGTGAACGCGGCGCGCCAGCGCGGCATCGACATCGCGATGGACATCGCGTTCCAGTGCGCGCCGGACCACCCGTATGTGAAGGAACATCCGGGCTGGTTCCGCTGGCGGCCCGACGGCAGCGTGCAGTACGCGGAGAACCCGCCCAAGAAGTACCAGGACATCTATCCGTTCAACTTCGAATGCGACGACTGGCAAGGCCTGTGGCTCGAACTCAAGAGCGTGTTCGACCACTGGATCGCGCAGGGCGTGACGATCTTCCGTGTGGACAACCCGCACACCAAGGCCTTCTCGTTCTGGGAATGGGTGATCACCGAGATCAAGCGCGAGCACCCGACGGTGATCTTCCTTGCCGAAGCCTTCACGCGGCCGAAGGTGATGCATCGGCTCGCGAAGCTGGGCTTCTCGCAGTCGTACACGTACTACACGTGGCGCAACACGAAGGAAGAGTTGACCGCGTACTTCACCGAGCTGTCGAAGGGCCCTGGCCACGAATACTTCCGGCCCAACGTGTGGCCGAACACGCCGGACATCCTCCACGAGCAACTGCAGAGCGGCAACCCGTCGATGTTCCGGCTGCGGCTGGTGCTGGCAGCCACGCTGGCGGCGAGCTACGGCATCTATGGTCCGGCCTACGAGCTGATCGAGCACCTGCCGCGGCACGAGGGCAGCGAGGAATATCTGGATTCCGAGAAGTACCAGCTGCGCACCTGGGATCACGGTCAGCCGAAGAGCATCGCACCGTTGATTGCGCGCATCAATCAGATCCGCCATGACAACCCGGCGCTGCAGGCCAATGGCAGCCTGCGCTTCCTGCCGGTCGAGAACGACCGGCTGCTGGCCTATGC
Source organism: uncultured Variovorax sp. (assembly GCA_903872875.1). Classification (GTDB taxonomy): domain Bacteria; phylum Pseudomonadota; class Gammaproteobacteria; order Burkholderiales; family Burkholderiaceae_C; genus Variovorax. The sequence continues at coordinate 8,694 of CAIQMJ010000655.1, read as the reverse complement.
GAAGGCCTCGGCGGACGGCAGGAACGTGGTCGTGACGGTGGTCAACCTGGACCCCGACAACGCGCAGTTTGGATGGATCAACCTCACGCCGGCGTCGATCGGCGTGCCGCCCGGCCATTCCTTCCAGGTGCACGACCTGTTGAGCGACCAGCACTTCCTGTGGGAGGGCGACTACCACTACGTTCGCCTCGACCCGCACTACACGCCCGCCCACGTCTTCGTGGTGCGGCGCCGCGTGCGCAACGAAAACGACTTCGACTACTTCGAGTGAGCGAGAGGAATTCCCGCATGAACGCACCGCTTCCTTCCCTGGCGCTCGAGACGCCTGCCATCGACAGCACCGACGACGCGCAGTGGTACCGCGATGCGGTGATCTACCAGCTCAACGTCAAGGCATTCTTCGACACCAACAACGACGGCGTCGGCGACTTCAAGGGCGTGACCGCCAAGCTCGACTACGTGAAGGACCTGGGCGTCAACACGATCTGGCTGATGCCGTTCTATCCGTCGCCGCTGCGCGACGATGGCTACGACATCTCCGAGTACGAGAACGTGAACCCGCAGTACGGCACGCTCGATGACTTTCGCGAGATGCTCGACGAGGCGCACAAGCGCGGGCTGCGCGTGATCACCGAGCTGGTCATCAACCACACCTCCGACCAGCATCCGTGGTTCAAGGCCGCGCGCCGCGCGCCGCCCGGATCGCCCGAGCGCAACTTCTACGTGTGGAGCGACACCGACCAGATCTACCAGGGCACGCGGATCATCTTCACCGACACGGAAACGTCGAACTGGACCTGGGACCCGGTGGCCAAGCAGTACTTCTGGCACCGCTTCTTCAGCCATCAGCCGGACCTGAACTTCGACAACCCGGCCGTGATGGAGGCGATCCTGAAGACCATGCGCTTCTGGCTCGACATGGGCGTCGACGGCTTCCGGCTGGACGCGATTCCCTACCTGGTGGAGCGCGATGGCACCAGCAACGAGAACCTGCCCGAGACGCATGCGGTGATCAAGCAGCTGCGCGCCGCGATCGACGCGCAGTACAAGAACCGCTTCCTGCTGGCCGAGGCCAACATGTGGCCGGAGGACGTGCGCGAGTACTTCGGCGACGGCGACGAATGCCACATGGCTTACCACTTCCCGCTGATGCCGCGCATGTACATGGCGATCGCGCAGGAAGACCGCGACCCGATCGTCGAGATCATGCAGCAGACGCCCGACATTCCGGACGGCTGCCAATGGGCGATCTTCCTGCGCAACCATGACGAGCTCACGCTCGAGATGGTGACCAGCAAGGAGCGCGACTACATGTACCGCATGTATGCAGCCGACCCGCGGGCGCGCATCAACCTCGGCATTCGCCGGCGGCTCGCACCGCTGATGGAAAACGACGGCGACCGCATCAAGCTGATGAACAGCATGCTGCTGTCGATGCCGGGCTCGCCGATCATCTATTACGGCGACGAGATCGGCATGGGCGACAACGTGTTCGTCGGCGACCGCAACGGCGTTCGCACGCCGATGCAATGGAGCCCCGACCGCAATGCGGGCTTCTCGCGCGCCGACCCGCAAAGCCTGTACCTTCAACCCATCATGGACGCGATGTACGGGTACGAAGCGCTCAACGTCGAGACGCAGGCGCGCGAGGCGGGTTCGCTGCTGAACTGGACCAAGCGCATGCTGGCGGTGCGCAAGACCAGCCGCGCCTTCGGCCGCGGCAGGCGCACCTTCCTGAAGCCGGGCAACCGCAAGATCCTCGCGTACCTGAGCGAACACGAGGACGAGGCGATCCTGTCGGTCTTCAATCTGTCTTCCGCCGCGCAGCCGGTCGAGCTCGACCTGACAGCGTTCAAGGGCCGGGTGCCGGTCGAGATGCTCGGCCGCGTGGCCTTCCCGCCGATCGGCGAGCTGCCCTATCTGCTCACGCTGCCATCGCACGGCTTCTATTGGTTCCGGCTCGCGGCCGACGTGGCGACGCCGAGCTGGCACCAGGAAGGCGTACCGCTGCAGGACCGGCCGGTGCTGGTGCTGTTCGACGGCTGGACCAGCTTCTTCCGCGACCGCGTGATGCCCTGGCGCATCGGCATGTCGGAGCGCATGCGGCTGCAGTTCGAGACCGACACGCTGCCGCGCTACGTCGAAACGCAGCGCTGGTATGCATCGAAGGGCACGCCGGTGCAGCGCGCGCGGCTGGTCGACCACGCGGTGTGGGATCAGGGCGACTTCAGCTGGATGCTGCCGCTGCTCGAACTCGACGGCCCGTCCGATACCGCCACCTACTTCGCGCCGCTTGCGCTGGCCTGGGAAGACCGCGAAGAGGACCGCCTGAAGACCTTGAGCCAGGGCGCGATCGCCAAGGTGCGCCAGCAGGCCAACGTCGGCGTGATGGGCGACGCGTTCTTCGACGATGCCTTCTGCCGGGCATTGGTCGAGGCCGTCGGCGCGCGCAAGGAGATACCGACCGCGCACGGACGTCTGCGGTTCCGTCCCACCGAGGTGTTCGCGGTGCTGGCGGGCGACGGCGTCGCGACGCTGCCCGTCACGCCGCCCAGTGCGGCCAGCAGCAATACGGTCGTCACGCTTGGCGAGCGGCTGTTCGTGAAGGGCTATCGCCGGCTGCGTGCCGGACTGAACCCGGAACTGGAGGTCGGCCGCTTCCTGACCGAGGTCGCGCACTATCCGCACTGCGTGCCGGTGGCCGGCGCGCTCGAATACCACGCCAACGACGGCAGCACCATGACGCTGGCGCTGGTGCAGGCCTACGTGCCGAACTCGGGCGACGGCTGGGCTTACACGCTCGGCTATCTGGAGCGTTACCTCGAAGGCATGCGCACGCTCGAAGCGGTGCAGCCCGACGACGTGCACGGCGGCTTCCTGGCGCTGATGCACACGCTGGGCGAACGCACCGCCGAGCTGCACCTCGCGCTGTCGATGCGCACCGGCGACCCGGCCTTCGATCCGCAGCCGCTGACCGAGGCCGACGTGACCGCATGGCGAGAGCGCGCGGCAACCGAAGCCAAGGTCTCGCTCGACCTGCTGGCCGCGCGCCTGTCCGCGCTTCCACCGGAAACGCAGGAAGAAGCCAAGCGCCTGCTCGCCAAGGCGTCCCAGGTGCCGCAGCGCATCCAGTCCTGCGGCTCCGAAGTCGAGACCGGGCTGAAGACCCGCTACCACGGCGACTACCACCTGGGCCAGGTGCTGGTCTCGCGCAACGACTTCCTCATCATCGACTTCGAAGGCGAGCCCGCGCGCACCTTCGAGGAACGTCGCGTGCTGAGCTCGCCGCTGCGCGACGTGGCGGGCATGGTGCGTTCGTTCAACTACGCGCGCTGGACGGCGTTGCGCCGCATTGCACAGAGTGCCGACGAACTCGCCAAGCTGGAGCCGCTGGCGCGCGACTGGGAAGCCAAGACGCGCGAAGCCTTCCTCGGCGCCTACACCGGGCGCCTGTCAACGGACGGCATCACGCAACCACTCGATTCGGATTGCGGCCTGTTCGCGCTGTTCGAACTCGAGAAGTCGATGTACGAGCTGCGCTATGAGCTCAACAACCGTGCCGACTGGGTGCAGGTGCCCTTGCAGGGCATCCTGTCGCTGATCGATGCGGGCCAACCGCGCGCCGCATGACGGGTGCACGCCGCATCCACTGAATTGGAGAAAGTCACCATGGAAGATTTCGGCATTCACCTGGAGCCCGTCCGGGCCATCCTGTACCAGATCGGGGCTTTCGTACCGCGGCTGCTGATCGCCATCGTCGTGGTGTTCGGCGGCTGGCTGCTCGCCAAGGTCGCGCGCTTCGCGCTGGTCAAGGCGCTGCGCGCCATCAACTTCCCGGTGCTGACCGAGCGCTCCGGCCTGGACAACTTCCTGCGCCAGGGCGGCATGGCGGGCGACACCACCACCATCTTCGGCGCGCTCGCCTACTGGCTGGTGATATTGGCGGCGCTGCTGATTGCCTTCAACGGCCTGGGCCTCACCTACATCACCGACCTGCTGGGCCGCGTGGTGTGGTTCGTGCCGAACGTGTTCGTCGCGCTGCTGGTTCTGGCCTTCGGCGCCTACTTCGCGCGCTTCATCCGCGACATGGTGCAGGGCTACTGCCGCAGTGTTCAGCTGCAGGACGCGGCGCTGCTCGGCCGGCTTGCGCAATACGCGGTGCTGGCCTTCGTGGTGCTGATCGCGCTGGACCAGATCAAGGTCGGCGGCGACATCGTGCGGGAGAGCTTCCTGGTGATCCTCGGCGGCGTGGTGTTCGCCATTGCGCTGGCCTTCGGCCTGGGCGGCAAGGACTGGGCGCAAGAACGCATCGAGCAATGGTGGCCGCGGCGTTCGCGCGACCCGAAGGACCCGACGGACGACAAGCGTCTCTGATCGAGAAAAGGACACCAGCCCGACATGCGCAATGAGCATCCGATCACCGTCGTCTGGCCCGGCCAACCGTACCCGCGCGGCGCCAACTGGGACGGCGAAGGCGTCAACTTCGCGATCTTTTCCCAGCATGCCGAACGCATCGAACTGTGCGTGTTCGACGACGCCGGACGCCACGAACTGCAGCGCATCGAACTGCGTGAGCGCACCGACGACGTCTGGCACTGCTACCTGCCGCAGGCGCGTCCGGGCATGGCCTACGGCTACCGCGTGCACGGGCCCTACAAGCCAGAGGACGGCCATCGCTTCAACCCCAACAAGCTGCTGATCGACCCCTACGCGAAGGACCTGGTCGGCAAGCTGCGCTGGGGCGACGCGCTCTACGGCTACACCATCGGCAGCAAGCGTGAGGACCTGTCCTTCGACCGGCGAGACAGCGCGGCGCTGATGCCGAAGGGCCGCGTGCTCGAGACCGCCTTCACGTGGGGCGACGACCGCCGGCCGCGGATCGCGCGGCAGGACATGGTCATCTACGAGATGCACGTGCGCGGCTTCACGATGCAGCATCCGGAGGTGCCGGCCGAACTGCGCGGCACCTACGCCGCACTGGCCACCGCGCCCGTGATCGACTACCTGAAGCGCCTGGGCATCACCACGGTCGAGCTGCTTCCCGTGCACAGCTACCTGAACGATCGCCACCTCGCCGAGAAGGGTCTGCAGAACTATTGGGGCTACAACACGCTGGGCTTCTTTGCACCCGAGATGCGCTACAGCGCATCGCGCAAGGTGAAGGAGTTCAAGACCATGGTGAAGACGCTGCATTCCGCAGGCATCGAGGTCATCCTGGACGTGGTCTACAACCACACCTGCGAAGGCAATCAGCTCGGGCCGACGCTGTCGCTGCGCGGCATCGACAACGCGTCCTACTACATCCTCAACGCCGAGCACCGGCGCTATTACGACGACTTCACCGGATGCGGCAACACCGTCAACCTCGCGCATCCGCGCGCGCTGCAACTGGTAATGGACTCGCTGCGCTACTGGGTCGAGGAGATGCACGTCGACGGCTTCCGCTTCGACCTGGCCTCGGCGCTCGCGCGCGAGGCCGGCAAGGTCGAGAACCTGGGCGGCTTCTTCGACGCGATCCAGCAGGACCCGGTGCTCAACCGCGTCAAGCTGATCGCCGAGCCCTGGGACCTGGGCTACGGCGGCTACCAGGTCGGCAACTTCCCGCTCGGCTGGGCCGAATGGAACGACCGCTACCGCGACGCGATGCGCGGCTACTGGAAGGGCGACAGCGGCCTGCTCGGTGAACTGGCGAGCCGCGTCACCGGGTCCCAGGACATTTACGGCTGGTCGGGCAAGCATCCGCATGCGAGCATCAACTTCGTGACCGCGCACGACGGCTTCACGCTGCATGACCTGGTCTCGTACAACCAGAAGCACAACGAGGCGAACGGCGAGGACAACCGCGACGGCAGCAGCAACAACCTCTCGTGGAACTGCGGTATCGAAGGCCCGACCGACGACCCCGAGGTGCTGAGCCTGCGCGAGCGGCAGAAGCGCAACCTGCTGGCCACGCTGCTGCTGTCGCAGGGCACGCCCATGCTGCTGGCCGGCGATGAATCCGGACACACGCAGCAGGGCAACAACAACGTCTACTGCCAGGACAACAAGCTCGGCTGGATCGACTGGTCGCTCGACGCCGACCGTGCCGCGCTGCTGGCCTTCGTGCAGCACCTGGTGCAGCTGCGCAGGGCGCATCCGTCGATCGGCCGGCGTGCCTTCTTCCGCGGCGCGCCGCTGCCGGGTGGCACCGTGAAGGACGTGGTCTGGTTCCGTCCGGACGGCCTGGAGATGAAGCCCGAGGACTGGGGCGACGGCCATGCGCGATGCATCGGCATGTTCATGTCGGGCCAGGGCATTGCCGATGTCGGGCCGCGCGGCGAGGCGCGGGTCGACGACGACTTCTTCCTGCTGTTCAATGCCCACCACGAGGACATCGACTTTCAGTTGCCGACCGAAGGCATCGAAAGCGGCGACGCGTGGCAGGTGCAGATCGACACGGCCACCGCAACCCTGCCCGACCCGGGATCTCCGAAGACCGCCGGCGCCGTCTGCCGGCTGCGATGCCGTTCCCTCGTGCTGCTCAGCCGACCCACGCTCACCGCTACCCCATGAAACACATCCATGCCATGCCTTTCGGTGCCGCGGTCCTCGACGAGGGCGGCGTGCGCTTCCAGTTCTGGTCGCCCGGCTTCGAGCGCGTCGATCTCGTGCGCAACGGCGCAGCCCCGATCGCCATGCACGCCGAGCCCGGCGGCTGGCATCGGCTGGACGTCGCAGATGGGCGCGCCGGTGATCGCTATCGCTTCCGGCTGCCCGACGGCCAGCTGGTGCCCGATCCGGCCTCGCGCCGCAATCCGGACGACGTGCACGAGGCCAGCGAGGTGGTTGCGCCGGGAGCATTCGACTGGCGCGACACGGGCTGGACAGGCCGCCCCTGGTCCGAAGCGGTGATCTACGAACTGCACATCGGAACCTTCACGCCCGAAGGCAGTTTCGCTGCCGCGCAGCAGCGGCTGCCCGAACTGGTGGCGCTGGGCATCACCGTGGTCGAGCTGATGCCGGTCGCCGATTTCCCCGGCCAGCGTGGCTGGGGCTACGACGGCGTGCTGCTGTTCGCGCCCGACGCCGCCTATGGTCCGCCGGAAGCGCTGAAGGCTTTTGTCGACGCGGCACACGCGCTCGGGCTGATGGTGCTGCTCGATGTGGTCTACAACCACTTCGGCCCGGAGGGCAACTACCTGCATGCGGGCAGTCCGGCCTTCTTCAACGCGGCGCACCAGACGCCCTGGGGCGCGGCCATCAACTACGACGGGGAACTGGCGCGCACCGTGCGCGACTTCTTCGTGCACAACGCGCTCTACTGGGTCGAGGAGTTCCGCTTCGATGGCCTGCGCATGGACGCCGTGCACGCCATCCGCGACGACTCCACGCCGGACATCGTGCAGGAGATCTGCGCCGCATTGCGCGAGGGTCCGGGCCGTGTACGCCAGATCCATGTCGTGCTGGAGAACGATGCCAACGGTGCGCATTACCTCGAACGCGACGCCGACGGCCAGCCGCTCGGCGCAACCGCGCAATGGAACGACGACCTGCACCACGCCGCGCACGTGCTCGTGACCGGCGACACCGACGGCTACTACGCCGACTATGCGGACGACGCCGTGTCGCAGTTCGGCCGTGCACTGGCACAGGGCTTCGTCTACCAGGGCCAGCCTTCGCCGTTCCGCGACGGCGAGGCGCGCGGCGAGCCGAGCACGCACCTGCCGCTCGGTGCTTTCGTTTCCTTCCTGCAGACGCACGACCAGGTCGGCAACCGTGCCTTCGGCGACCGCATCGCCTCGCTGGCCGACCCCGGACTGCTTCAGGCGGCCTACGCCTGCCTGCTGCTGTCGCCGCATGTGCCGATGCTTTTCATGGGCGAGGAATACGCGGCGTCGACGCCCTTCCTGTACTTCTGCGACTTCGGCCCGGAACTGGCGGCAGCGGTGTCGAACGGCCGGCGTGCCGAGTTCGGCAAGTTCGCGGCCTTCGCCGACGAGGCGGCGCGCGCCCGCATTCCGGATCCGAACGCGGCATCGACCTTCGTCGCTTCGCGGCTGCGCTGGGACGAGCGGCTGAGCACGCCGCACCGCGAGTTCATGGCGCACATCCATGCGCTGCTCGGCATCCGGCGGCGCGCACTGGTGCCGCGGCTGGAAGGCCAGCGCAGCGGCGGACGCTTCTGGCGAGACGGCGAGGCACTGCGCGTCGAATGGCCGATCGGCGGCGCCGACGGCCAACCGGGCGGCGCACGCCTGCAGCTGGTGGCGCATTTCGGCCACGACCCCATCGCCGGCGTCGCGGCGCCCGATGGCGACACGCTGTATGCCTACGGCGCAGAACCCGAGTCCGATTCCAACGACACGCTGCGGCTCGCGCCGGGCGGCGTCTGCATCACCCTGGCGGAGAACCACTTTGCATGACGCATCCCCCGCGCAGCACGACGCGCTGCTGCGCCTGTGCGCCCACTTCGGCATCGCGCCCGAATACAACGACATCTTCGGCCACCGCCACGTCGCCACGCCGGCACATCTGAGCGCGCTGCTCGCGAGCTTCGGCATCGATCCGGACGTGCCGCCGCAACGCAGCCTGGAACTGGCCGAGGCCGCCGCCTGGCGCGAAGGCGCACCGCCCGCCGTGGCGATCGCGGCCGACGCGCCCGACTGGCAAGTGGTGCTGCGCGTGCCCGCAACGCAGTCAGACCTGCACTGGACG
>CAIQMJ010000654.1 GCA_903872875.1 uncultured Variovorax sp. | reverse complement strand
GCGCCTTCTCGTTGTTGGTCAGCACCACCTTCTTGACCGCCATGCGCAGCCCGTCGCCTTCGCGGCGCAACCGGTACTCGTTGCGCGAGCCCCAGATCGTGTCGGCACGCGCATGCGCCTCGAACACGATGGCGTTGGCCGTCACCAGCAGGGTGGTGCCGTCGTTCTCCAGGATCTCGACGTTGGAGATCACCCGGCGCAGTGGCGAGCGCGGCGACTGGCTGTAGCGCTTGCCGGTGTGGAACTGGCGCACGCGCAAGGCGATGCGGGAGCGGTTGTCGTAGATGATCGACATCTCCTTCTCCGGGTCGCCGGTCTCGCCGTTCGCGGGAATCCAGTAGACGCCGTCGTCGGTCCACAGGGCTTCCCAGTCGTCGTACGCGTGGTTGTCCTGGTGGCGGGCCTCGCGATAGAGGAACTGCGAGACCTCGTGGTGCAGCAGCAGGTCGTCGACGCTGAGGCCCGTGGTCGTGGTCATGGTCATGGTGGTGGTGCTCATGCAGCCTCCATCAGCGCGCGGTAGTGCCGCCAGATGCCGCGGGTCGGCGTCTCATCGGTGGCGTCGCCGATCAGGTAACCGTTCTCGTCCTCGCGCTCGCGGTGCTTGCCGCGGCCGAGGTAGAGCCACTCGGGGCTTTTCGACTGCACGCCGAGCTGCGTGCGTTCGTACATCTCGGCGTCGTCCGCCAGCAGAAAACCTGCCGGACCGACCGAGCCCATGGTCTGCTGGCGCAGCCGGCGGTTCAGGTCGGGCGCGCCCTTGAACTGCAACGCGGTCACGTGTTGCACCGTCTCGTTCACCGACAACGGCTGGATCACGAAGATCTGGATCTCCGCGATGAACAGGTTCGGGTAGATCATGATGTGCGGCGTGCCGTCGATCATGATCTTGCGGGCTTGCTCCGGGCCGTAGGCGGCCTGCATGTTCTGCGTGTATTCCGGCAGGCGTTCGGCGGTGGTGCCGAACCAGCTCATCGGCACGTCACGCTTGCGGAACTCGGGCCGCAGGTCGTTCTCGGAATGCCCCTTGCCGAAATAGCGCGACACCGCGGTGGAGTCGCTGCTGTAGAGCGTGCCGATGCCGCTCTGCGCCACCTCGAAGATCGAGGCATGCACGAAGGACGGGTGATAGCCGTCGGTCTCGTTCTCGACCAGGAATTTCCAGTTCGACTTGACCTTGTGCTTGAGGAAGCCGGCGGTGATTTCGACCTCGCCATCGGGCGATGTCAGGCACAGCGCATCGATGGCTTGCGCGGCGGCGCCCAGGTGCTCTTCGAGCGACGGGCCGTCCTCGGCCATCGAGCCGAACACGAAGCCCCTGTACGACGCCACGCGGGCCACCTTGCCGAGCCCCAGTTCCGAGCGATCGACGCCTTCGTAGCCCGAGGGAAAGGGGTAGCCGCGCAGCGCACCGTCATTGGTGAAGGTCCAGCCGTGATACGGGCAGGTGAAGGAACGGGCCGACCCCTTTTCCGTCATGCACACGCGGTTGCCGCGGTGCGGGCAGCGGTTGTGCAGGAGATGGATGCGGCCTTCTCGGTCACGCGTCATGAGGATCGGCTCGGGGCCGATCGACTTCATCACGTAATCGTTGGGCTGGGGCACCTCGCTCTCATGGCCGACGTAGACCCAGGTGCGGAACCAGATCTTGCGCAGTTCCTCCTGAAAGATGGCGGGGTCGGTATAGACCGAGCCGTGGACCTGGTCGGGGCGGACCAACCGGTCCCATGCGTGCGACTGGGCCGCTGCCGGGACGAGGGGTATCACTGGGGCACAAGCGGACATGTTGTCACCTCCACAAAGAGTGTTGCTGCACGACGCGGCAGCATTGCGATGAACCGTTGTTGGCGCAATAATAGACCGACTGGTCGGACTATGTCAACGCATTCGGCGCCATTTCGAAAGTCCGTCCGTCCCCTGCGTGGCAGGGGCCCGATCCACCACTACAGAGACGAAGAAAAGACCCATGCTCACCGTGACCTTCATCGAGCACGACGGCACCACGCACCGCGTGCCGGCCCCCACCGAGCGAACGCTGATGCAGATCGCCGTGGACAACGCCGTGCCCGGCATCCTGGGCGACTGCGGCGGCTCCTGCAGCTGCGCCACCTGCCACGGCTACGTCCACCCGCAGTGGGCCGACCGCCTGCCGCCGGTCTCGGAAACAGAGGCGTTCATGCTCGAAGGGGTGCCGGAACCGCGCGGCAACAGCCGGCTTTGCTGCCAGATCAAGATGCGCCCGGAGCTCGACGGCGTGGTCGTGCAATTGCCGCAGGAACAGGTGTGAGGCCACGGCCTGAGGACGGCCTGGCGCGGCCGGCAGGCCGTGCTCAGGCCGGCGGCGCGAGCGGGTCGTCGGCCACCGCCATCAGCGACTCCTGCGTGGTCGAAGCGACCAGCAGGCCGCGCGCGTCATGCACCCGTGCGATGGCAAAGCCGCGGCCCTGCGCCGCACTCGGACTGTGAGCGTCGACATGCAGCCACTCGTCGGCACGGAAAGGCCGGTGGAACCAGATGCAGTGGTTGAGGCTGCTGATGTAAAGGCGCTGACGGGGCTGCAGACTGTCCACGTGCAGCCCCAGGCTGCTGTAGTTGAGCCACCAGTCCGACAGATAGGCGAAGGCCGCCGCCTGCAGGAAGGGGTCGGTCGGCAACACGTCGCGCGCCTTGAGCCAGAAGCGCAGCTGCGGCCCCGCATGCGCCGGTGACACCTGGCGCTCCACGTCCGGCACACGGAAGTCGATGCACGGCTTCGGCGTCAGCGAATAGCCGCTGAGACCTCGCAGGCGCATTGCCCATTCGGCCGGCATCTCTTGCAGCGATGGTTCCTCCTGCGGGGGCACTGCGCCTGCCGTCGAGGGCAGCGCATGCGCGGGCGCATCGATCGGCACGGCGAAGGACACCTGCGCGTCCAGCACCTGCCGCCCGTCCGCCTGCGTGCCATGTACGCGGCGCGTGCTGAAGCGCTTGCCCTCCTGGAGCGTGTCGACGTGCAGATCGATCGGCCGGTCCGGCTGCGCGCCCTGCAGGAAGACGAACTGCATCATGGTCGGCAGGCGGTCCGCCGCGACATCCATCGAGGCCGCGCGCATCGCCTGCCCCAAGGTCT
>CAIQMJ010000653.1 GCA_903872875.1 uncultured Variovorax sp. | reverse complement strand
GCGCTGTTCCCCCACCTCGACGGCAAGCCGTCGCTGCCCAACATGTCGCACTGGCAGGCGGCGATCAATGCCAAGTCGAAGGCCAAGAAGGCCTCCTTCCTGTTCATGGCCTGGGCCACCAGCAAGCCGACCAACCTGCAGACCTCGGCCCGCGGCCTGGCGACGACGCGCGTCTCGGCCTGGTCGAGCGATCCGTTCAAGAAGGCCTTCGGTGCCCAGGCTGCCGAAGCCGCGCTCGGCAACCTGCAGGCCGCCGATGCCGAACTGGCCAAGCGCGCGCGCTTCCATCCGCAGGCACCGCAGATCCTGAATGCGTTGGCCATCGGCATGAGCGAGGTGCTGACCGGTGTCGACAAGCCGCAGGTGGCGCTGAGCCGGGCCGCGGCCAAGGCCAACGCGGCCATCCGCACCTGAGGACCGCGCGACCCATGACCGAGCTGTTCCGCCTGTCCGCCACCGAACTCCTGGAAGGCTTTCGCCGCCGCGACTTCTCGCCGGTGGAAGCCACCCGGTCCTGCCTGGACCGCATCGCGCAGGTCGACCCTGTGCTCAACGCCTTCGTCCTGGTGGACGAGGCGCGGGCACTCGCCGACGCGCGCGCGTCCGAGCAGCGCTGGATGAAGGGCCGGCCCCAGGGCCTGGTCGACGGGGTGCCGACGACGATCAAGGACCTCTACGCAACCAAGGGCTGGCCCACGCTCAAGGGCTCGCGCACGGTCGATCGTGACCAGGCGTGGGACGTCGACTCGCCCGCCGTGGCACGGTTGCGCGAGCACGGCGCGGTGCTGCTCGGCAAGACGACGACGACCGAGTTCGGCCACAAGGGCGTGGGCGACAGCCCGCTCACCGGCATCACGCGAAACCCGTGGAACACCGCGCGCACGCCGGGTGGATCGAGCTGCGGCGCGGCCGTGGCCGCTGCCGCCTGCATGGCGCCGCTGAACCTCGGGGGTGACGGCGGTGGCTCGATCCGCATACCCGCATCGTTCTCGGGCGTGTTCGGCATCAAGCCGGGCTTCGGCCGCGTGCCGAGCGCGCCTGCCGGGCTGATCGGCTCGATGTCGGCGTCCGGCCCCATGACGCGCAGCGTGCGCGATGCCGCCACGATGCTGCAGGTGCTCTGCGGCGACGATTCGCGCGACTGGATGGCGCTGCCCGACCCACAGCTCGACCTGCCGGGCACGCTGGAGCAGGGCGTGGCCGGCCTGCGGATCGCGTATGCGCCGACGCTCGGCGCGGCGCCGGTGAACCCCGAGGTGGCCGCGGCCGTGGCGCGCGGCGCCGACAGCTTCCGGACGCTCGGCGCCACGGTCGACACCATCGCGTTCGACCTGCCCGGTGCGCACGACATCTACTACGCGATCAACTCGGTCGCCTTCGCGCACACGCTCGCCTCGGTCGACGAGGCCCGGCGCCCCTGGATGGACCAGGGCCTGCGCGTGCTCGCCGCCGACGGTGCGCGGCTGTCGTCGGTCGATTACGCGCAGGCACTGCACCTGGGCCGCAGCAGGATCGGCGCCGCGATGCGCCGGCTGCACGAGAGCTACGACCTGCTGGTGCTGCCCGCAGTCCCGATCGTCGCCTTCGATGTCGGCCTGGACTTCCCCGGCGACCGCGGCGGCGAGTGGCGCGCCGACTGGACGCCCTTCGCCTTTCCCTTCAACCTCACCGCGCAGCCGGCCTGCTCGATTCCGTGTGGCCTGAACAGCGAAGGCATGCCGATCGGGATGCAGATCGTCGGCCGGCGACGCGAGGAGGCCCGCGTGCTCAAGGCCGCCCGCGCCTACGAGAGCACCCGGCCTTGGGTGATGCCCGACTTCAACTTCAAGCGCTGAGCAGCCGCTCCAGCGCCGCCTTTCCGCTTCCCGGAGAAAACGCCCCCCATGACCCAGGTCTCCATCCGAAACGTCGTCAAGGACTACGAAACCTACCAGGCCGTCCGCGGCGTCAACCTCGACATCCATCCCGGGGAATTCCTCGTGCTGGTCGGTCCCTCGGGCTGCGGCAAGTCGACCATGCTGCGCATGATCGCGGGCCTGGAGGACATCAGCTCGGGCGAGATCCTGATCGGCGATCGCGTCGTCAACGACGTGCCGCCGCGCGACCGCGACATCGCGATGGTGTTCCAGAACTACGCGCTGTATCCGCACATGAGCGTGTACGACAACATGGCCTTCGGCCTGCAGTTGCGCAAGCTGCCCAAGGCCGAGATCGAGCCGCGCGTGGCCAAGGCCGCGAAGATCCTCGACCTGACCTCGCTGCTCGACCGCAAGCCCCGTGCACTCTCGGGCGGGCAGCGCCAGCGGGTGGCGATGGGCCGCTCGATCGTGCGCGATGCCAAGGTCTTCCTGTTCGACGAGCCGCTGTCGAACCTCGACGCCAAGCTGCGCGTGCACATGCGCACCGAGATCAAGAAGATCCATCAGACGGTTCGCACCACCACCATCTACGTGACGCACGATCAGGTCGAAGCGATGACGCTGGCCGACCGCGTGGTCGTGATGAACCATGGCGTGATCGAGCAGGTAGGCACGCCGCAGGCGCTGTACCGCGCGCCGGTGAACCGCTTCGTCGCAGGCTTCATCGGATCGCCGGCCATGAACTTCCTGCCCTGTGCGCTGTCGCCGGCCGGTGATGGCCTGGTCCTGCGCCTGCCGGATGGGCAGACGCTGGCCGTGCCTGCAAGCCGTGCGGCGCGCTACGCGGCGCATGCCGGCGCCGCGCTCGAAGTCGGGCTGCGGCCGGAGCACCTCACCAATGCGAGTGAAGGCCTGCGCAGCGAAATGCCGACGCTGAACGCGCTGGTCGAAGTGGTCGAGCCGATGGGCTCCGAGACGCTGCTGCACGTCCGCATCGGCGATGTGCTCGTCACCGCGAAGTTCGACGCCGTACTGGACGTTGCGCCTGGCCAGACGGTGCGGCTCGCGGCCAACCTGAACCCCATGCACCTGATCGACAAGGAGAGCGGCCGGGTGATCTGAGCGGTGGTCGCACGCAGGTGCAGATCGATGAAGCGCAAGCCGTCGATTTGCGCTTCATGATCGAAGCGTGATGCGCAGTCGTGGCCACGGCGCGGATTGAAGCTTGAAGGCGAGGCGCAAGCCGGCTCCGTACGCACGTCGCCGGGCGTGAGCGATCGATCGTCCAGCACGACGCCGAAGTAGGGCGTCTGCGCGTCCGCCACGACCGTGCGCGGATCGCCGATGGCGTTCAGGTAGCGCTGCACCAGCCCGCCCAGGCCTGTGCGCTCAGGCCCGGCGATCTCTACCATGCCGTTGACCGGCGCGCCGAGCGCGAAGTCGACCATCGCGGTCGCGACGTCGTCGTCCGCGATCGGCTGCACCATCGCGGACGACAGGCGCACGGCCTGGCCATCGGTACCCGATCCGGAGTCGAGCACGGCCCTGTCTTCTGATCGCGATGCCATCTTCGTGCGCGAGGGCGCGGTGTGGACCTCGGCCGGCGTCAGTGCAGGCATCGACCTCGCGCTCGCGCTGGTCGAAGACGACTGCGGGCACGATGTCGCGATGGAAGTCGCGCGCGAACTCGTCGTGTTCCTCAAGCGCCCGGGCGGGCAGTCGCAGTTCAGCGAACTGCTGCAGGCGCAGGCCGACGACACGGCCGCGTTCGACGAACTCAACCTGTGGATCTTCGGCAACCTCGAGCGGCCCGACCTCACGGTCGAGACATTGGCCCAACGTGCGCGCATGAGTCCGCGCAACTTCGTCCGCAAGGGGCCGGAAGGCGGCGCAGGCGCCGTGGCCTCGCTCTGAGAGCGGCGTCATGGTGCAGTCATCGGCTCAATTCTTGGGTCTACCGGTCAGGCATTGCGCGGTCTAAATTTGCGCCATCGCGATCGAAGCCGGCCGCGCCACCGATCAGCCAAGGAGCCATCCATGTCCCAACGTATCGATTTCACCAAGGCCGCACCCAACGCCGGCAAGGGCCTGTTCGCCGCGAGCGCCTACCTGTCGCAATGCAGCCTGCCGCTCGTTCTGGTCGACCTCGTCTACCTGCGGGTGTCGCAGATCAACGGCTGCGCCTACTGCGTCGACAAGCATTCGCGCGACCTGCTCAAGCAGGGCCTGGCGGTCGACAAGCTGGTGCTGGTGTCCGCCTGGCGCGAAGGCGGCGCATTGTTCGATGACCGCGAACGCGCTGCGCTCGCCTGGTCGGAAAGCCTGACGCTGGTCGCGCAGACCGGCGTGCCCGATGCGGACTTCGCTGCCGTCTCCGCGGTCTTCAACGAGCGCGAGGTGGTCGACCTCACGACGGCCGTCAGCGTGATGAACGCCTACAACCGCCTGGGCGTGAGCATGCGGCTCACGCCGGCGGCCGTGTCCGCGCTGGGCGACGCCTGAGCCTGGTTGCGGGTTGGGGGCGGCTCGCCGCGCATGCGATCGACCAGTGCCATCAGCCGGCCGCACTGCGCCGCGGCCTCGTGTTCGCGCACGTTGGCCGCGTTCAGCAGCAGCCCGGTGTGCACCGGCTGCGGTGCGGCATACCAGGGCGACAGCGGCACCGGCGCCAGGCCGTGCAGTCGCGCCTCGCGTGCAATGGCGGTGTCATCGGTGCCCGGCGGCAGCCGCAGCAGCACGGCCAGGCCGGTCGTCCGGTGCTCGACCTGCATCGTGCGCAGGCTGGCGATCAGCGCGTCGCGGCGCTGCGCATACAGCCGTTTCATGCGTCGCAGATGGCGCAACTGATGGCCGTCGTGCAGGAACTCCGCTACCGCGTGTTGCAGCAGCGGTGCGGGTGCGCCGCCGAGCGGCGCCGCCGCTTCGTCGAAGCGCGGCACCTGCGCCTCCGGCACCACCAGGAAGCCGAGCCGCAACGTCGGGCTGATGGTCTTGCTGAAGGTGCCGACGTGCAGCACGCGGCCAGCAGTGTCGGTCGCGGCCAGCGAAGGTGCGGCGCGACCCTGCAGCTGTAGCTCGCTGAGGTAGTCGTCTTCCACCACCCACGCATCGGTGGCAGCGGCCCAGTCGAGCAGCGCGCGCCGCCGTGCGGGCGACAGCGTGACGCCGGTCGGCGCTTGCTGACCGGGCGTGACCATGGCCATCGCGGCGTGCGGTGCGATCGCGATGCCGGCGGCAACGTCGAGCCCGTCGATGTCGACTGGCACTGGCACCGGCGCGATGCCCAGTGAGGCCAGCACGCCGCGCGTCGGCAGATAGCCCGGGTCTTCGGTCCATGCCGTGCCCGTGATGCCGAGCGCGCGCACGGCCAGCGCGACGCCTGCCGCATGGCCGCCGGTCACGAAGACTTGCGCCGGGCTGCAAGCCATGCCCCGCGCCACCGCGAGATAGGCCGCGATCTCGGCACGCAGCGAGGGCTCGCCGCGCGGGTCGGGGTAGCGCGGCACGGCGCTGGCGGCGGTGCGTGCGGCGCGCGCGAGGATGCGCGACCACACCTTGGCCGGGAAAGCATCCTGCGCCGGAACGCCCATCTGGAACACGCCGTCGGTGTGCGGGTAGTCGCCGAACGGATCGCGCACAGCCGTTGCCGTCGCTGGAGCGCCGCGCGGTTGCGCTGGCACGCGTCGCGCCACGTGCGTGCCCGCGGCGCCGGAAGCCACGATGAGCTGCGCGTCGATCAGCGACTCATAAGCCGCGCGCACGGTGCCGCGCGCGACGCCCAGTTGCGACGCCAGGTCGCGCCATGAAGGCAGCCGTGCGCCCGGCGCGAGCCGCCCGTCGACGATGGCTGCGCGCAGGCCTGCGCCGATCTGCTCGGTGACCGACTCGCGTGCTTGACGGTCGACACCGAGGTGGAGGGGCAGGGTGGCCTGCATCGTTGTTCCGCGCCTTGCGTTCGATCGGTTCGCGCTCAGGCAGCGCCACGGAAGCAGGACAGCCCCCAAGGCGTGAGCTTGACCGGCAGGTGGTAGTGCTGCGACAGGTCGGCAATGCCGAAGCGGAAGGTCTGCACCTCCATGAAGGCCGGCTGCGGCAGCACCGTGCCGCGGGCGCCGTAGTAGTCGGCGACATGCAGGCGGAGCTCGTAGACGCCGATGTCGAACAGCCGCTCGCGGCCCTCGATGCCGTCGACCACACCGTTGCGCCCGACCGTGCCGGCGACGATGTCCGTCCAGGTGCCGGAGCCATTGGTGTCATCGAGCCGAGCGATCTCGACGCGCATGCCGGTGGCGACGACACCGTTGGCGACGTCGACGATGTGGATGGAAACGGCTTGCATGGGGTGGGGCCCAAATGGTTGTGATGAGGGAAGGGGCGACGGCTGGCAGCTTCAATCGATGGCATGCCTGCGTGCACGCGATCTCAAGTCCTCGAAGTAATCCGAATCGAGTGGGTCGCCCGGCGCCGAGGCCACTCCGGATTCCAGCAGTCTTTTCAGCACAAGACGATCGTTAAGACGCTGGATCGCGCTCGCTTCGCTGAGCCGACTCCCGTGCTGGGTTGACGCCGGTTCCGATGACTTGTTCTGTGCATCCTGCAGCGAATCGTTCATGG
>CAIQMJ010000652.1 GCA_903872875.1 uncultured Variovorax sp. | reverse complement strand
TCCTTGCCATTGGGCAAGTTATATAAAGCGCTGTCAGGCGCGACTGCACTTACGCCAATTTCTTTAACAACAGCGCTGTTCAAATAGCTTCTCAAAATCGACTTCAACGTCTCGGAGCTGTTTATCAACCCGAGAATCTCCGGCGTCACATAAGGACATAGCGCTCGAAGCTTTTCGTCACTGAAGTCATTTAAGGTGAATGAGGCTATTATCATTTAATTATCTCTTCTTTGAATATCCAGAGCCAAAGCGGTCAGCACAATACTTTGAATAAAAACTGAAATCCATTTCAATCGAAAATTCCGAAAATGGCGTCACCTCCACCAAATAGGAATAATAAGTCGGAACAAAGTTCTTATCCACAGCAACTTGGTCTATAAGAACAATCGGCGCAGCCTTATAAGGCAATCCCAATGCCATATCAATATCCATTTTTTGAAGGCAGACACTAGAGTCAAAAGTCCCACCTAAATTTGCCGACCAATCATTGCGCTGCCAAGGCAGCATATACACCCTCGTAAGTCCAATTTCCGTCGGAACCTCAGGGTTCTTTTGAGAAACATAAATATGACTTGGATAGGCAGAGTAACCAATGTCTTGCACCCCTAATGCCCGCATCACCCCATCCGAATCCATCAAAGGAATCGTCTCCAGCACATTCAAAATCTTGGCGAGCAGGGCGCGTCCATTTTTAACTTGCTCTGGCGTCGGTTTTTGATCGGCAGAAGCCGCCAAGGGCAGTTCTGAGATGTTCTCCACAGGACTCGCCAAAGTCTGCGCTTTAACATTCATTCCCGCGCCAGACATCAGAGCAATTACAACAAATCCGCTAATGAAAAACGTCACGCTTTTGAACATGTGCAGCTCCTGTATATGCTGTTGTTAATGCCCAGCGACTGCTTCGCATATCGATGAGGAACGCGCCGCATCATCGCTTCAATTCTTCAAGAAATCGGCATTCGAAAATCCAGAAAATACTGACGGAACGTTGTCCGGTCGCAGTACCGATTGAAAGGCCGCCGCTTGATCACCCCATTGGGTTGTGTGCCGCAAACGATCTCAAGTTCTGGATTTTCATTACCCAACACCGCAGCTTGTATGCGCCAATCCACCAAGGCGAAGAAGAAAACAATCGGCCATCCGTATCGATGCGAGATTGCAACAGCCAGAATTTTCCAGATTTCAATAGCGCATTTTCATTAAAAATCCTGCCAGCCAGAAGCGGGCTCACAGACTATTGATATCGACAAGATAAGTAAAATCGGCGTGCGCACCGACAATGGATAAGCCATCCTGAATTCAAGCAGATTCAAGTTCTTCATGGCAATTTTCAGGTTTTGATATTTGTGCATCGATCGCTCGCCCATATGAGCCGCATCAATTTCGCCATTTCCTCCTTTGAATAACGTCAAGCCTGTGAATAGAAATTCGACCGGCCACGCGTCTTACCAATCCCCTCAGTGATCAATACGGCCCCATCGCCTTCCCCCGAAGAATCGCCCGCTTCCGACTCCGGCCTGCATTGCCTGATGCTGATGACCCGGCTTCATGGCGTTTCCGCAGACACTGCGCAATTGCGGCACCAATACGGCCGCGAAAAATTCACGACACAAACGATCCTGCTGGCGGCGAAGAGGTTGGGATTGACGGCCAAATGCCTCCGGCAAGACCCCAGCCGTCTGGACCGCGCTCCGTTGCCCGCCATCGGCATCGACCGCGCGGGGGATTACTTCCTGCTCGGCAAGGTGGACACGGCGCACCAGCCGGTGCGCGTGCTGATCCAGCGGCCGGGCCAAGCGCCCGAGGTCGTGGCCTGGGAGAGCTTCGCCGCGCGGTGGGCTGGCGAGCTGATCTTCTTCACCAGCAAGTCCAGCTTTGCCGGTGACATGGCGAGGTTCGACTTCACCTGGTTCATCCCCGCCATCGTCAAATACCGCAAGACGTTGCTGGAAATCCTTCTGATTTCACTGGTGCTGCAGCTCATCGGACTGGTGACGCCGATGTTCTTCCAGGTGGTCATGGACAAGGTGCTGGTCAACCGCGCCATGCAGACGCTCGACGTCATTGCGATCGGGCTGATCGCGGCCACCTTGTTCGAAGCCGTGCTGACCGGTATCCGCACGGCAGTGTTCGCCAACACCAGCAGCAAGATCGACGTGGAGCTGGGCGCGCGGCTCTTCGGGCATCTTCTGAGCCTGCCGATCAGCTACTTCCAAGCACGGCGCGTCGGGGATTCCGTCGCGCGCATTCGCGAGTTGGAAAACATCCGTTCATTCCTGACCGGCAATGCCATGACGTTGGTGCTCGACGTCATGTTCTCCTTCGTCTTCCTGAGCGTGATGCTCTGGTACAGCCCCACGCTGACACTGATCGTGGTGGCCTCCATCCCGGTGTACCTGGCGTTGTCTTTCGTCTTCACGCCCATCCTGCGCACCAAGCTCAACGACAAATTCAACAGGTCGGCGGAAAACCAGTCCTTCCTGGTCGAAACCTTGAGTGGCATGGACACCGTCAAGGCCATGGCGGTGGAGCCGCGCTGGCAGCAGAAGTGGGACAGGCAACTCGCTGCCTATGTGTCGGCCGGCCTGTCGACGACCAACATCGCGCTCGTGGCCAGTGGCAGCGTGAGTCTCGTGAGCAAGCTGGTGACGGCCGGCATCATGTGGATGGGAGCCTTGCTGGTGGTCGACAACAAATTGACCGTGGGCGAACTGGTGGCCTTCAACATGCTGGCCGGTCAGGTGTCGTCCCCGATCCTGCGGCTGGCCCAGCTCTGGAACGACTTCCAGCAGGTCGGCATTTCCATGAGCCGCCTGGGCGACATCCTGAACGCCCGCACCGAAGTCGCTGGCAACAAGACCCGCATTCCTCGCGTGGCTGGCGCCATCGAGCTCGACCAGGTGTCTTTCCGCTATCGCCCCGATGCGCCGGATGTGATGCGCCTTGTCAGCCTGAAGGTGCAGCCCGGTGAGGTGATCGGCATCGTCGGGCGTTCCGGCTCCGGCAAGAGCACGCTGACGAAGCTGGTGCAGCGCCTGTACGTACCCGACCGCGGGCGCGTCATGGTGGACGGGCAGGACATCGCCATCATCGACACCGCATCGCTGCGCCAGCAGATCGGCGTGGTCTTGCAGGAGAACACGTTGTTCTCGCGGTCCGTTCGCGACAACATCGCCTTGTCCGATCCGTCATTGCCGATCGAAGCGATCGTCGAGGCAGCCACGCTGGCTGGTGCGCACGAATTCATCTGCGAGCTGCCCGAGGGATACGACACGCTGGTGGGCGAGCACGGGACCGGGCTGTCCGGCGGCCAGCGGCAACGCATTGCCATTGCGCGCGCCTTGATCGTCAACCCGAGAATCCTGATCTTCGACGAGGCCACCAGCGCGCTCGACTACGAGTCCGAGAAAGTCATCCAGGACAACATGCGCCAGATATGCGCCGGCCGCACCGTGCTCATCATCGCGCATCGCCTGAGTGCCGTACGCGATGCCAACCGGATCGTCGTGATGGAGCGCGGACAGATTGCCGAGATCGGAAGCCATGCGGAATTGCTGAAGATCCCGCAAGGCATCTACCGCCATCTCTACCAGTTGCAGACGGCTCAAAGGTCTCCGGAAAATCCAGCAATGCCGCTGACCGAGATGCTGCAATGAGCGCACGCCACCGACTGCAGGCCTGGCATGAACTGATGCGCCACTACGGCGCCGTGTTCGGGTACTTCTGGACGAACCGACGCGCGTTGCGCACCGACTTCTTCAGCAAGCAGGAAGCCGAATTTCTGCCAGCCGGTCTTTCGCTTCAAGAAGCCCCCGGCTCATCGACGTTGCGCTGGACGGGGCGGATCCTGATGAGCATGGTCGTATTCACCCTGCTGTGGTCCGTACTGGGCCATATCGACATCGTCGTGAATGCCGCCGGAAAGATCATCCCGTCGGCGCGAACCAAGACCATCGGTTCGGTGGATGTGGCCAGCGTGAAGGCGCTGCATGTCGTCGAAGGCCAGCATGTGCGTGCCGGCGACACGCTGATCGAACTCGATTCGAGCAGCAGCGATGCCGAACATGACAAGGCCGTCGATGCCGTGACCCAGGCAAGACTGCAAGTGGCCCGTTCTCTGGCCATGGTCGACGCGATCGAGAACCTGAGGCCACCGCGGCTGCTGGTCATGGAAGGCGTTACCGACGCGCAGTTGAAAGCGGCCCGGATGCAGCTCGACGGCCAGTACCGCGACTTCCACGCGAAGCTCGCGCGACTGGATGGGGAGATCGTCCGCTTCGCGGGCCTGCTGCCGTTGGCGACGCAGCGCGCAGAGGACTTCAAGGCGCTGCTGCCGGACCATACGGTGTCGCATCACGCGTGGCTTGAGAAAGAGCAGGCTAGGCTGGACGTCGAGGGGCAACTGCAAGACGCAAGAAATCAGCGCAGCGCCTTGATTGCGCAGTCCCGCAAGGAATCGCACGATGCGCTGACCGAAGGCAACAAGATCGTTTCTGCCGGGCAGCAGGATCAACGCCGAGCCGGCGAGCACAGCAAGTTGCTGAAACTCACTGCGCCCGTCGACGGCACGGTGCAGCAATTGACGGTACACACCGTGGGCGGCGTGGTGCCCGCGGCGCAGCCGTTGATGCAGATCGTTCCGACGGAGAACGTCGTCGAGGTGGAGGCTTTCCTGGAGAACAAGGACGTGGGCTTCGTGCAGCCAGGCCAAGCTGCGGAGGCCAAGATCGATGCCTTCGACTACACGAAGTACGGCACGGTCAATGCCAAGGTGACGCATGTCTCGCAAGACGCCATCCAGGACGAGAAGAAGGGCCTGATCTACGGCACCAGGATATCCCTGGACAGGAACAGCATCTTTGTCGATGGCAAGACGTTGCCACTGTCCGCAGGCATGTCGGTGGATGTCGAGATCAAGACCGGCTCGCGCCGAGTGATCGAGTACGTACTTTCGCCTCTGATCAAGCATCAGCGCGAGGCCATGCATGAGCGTTGAGCCGCGCATTGGACACAGGCTGGCCATGTGGATGCTTGCCGCCGCAATGGCCACGGCAATCTCGGCCAGGGCAGGTGACTGGACAGGCTTGGTGCCTCTCGCCTTTGCGGATCCGTTGCTGACCAGGCCACCGTCATTCAATCTCGGCGACATGTCGGGCGATTCGAACCATGACTGCGACCCGACGCCCGACAGTCTGTCCCAGCCATTGACGCTGTCGGATGCTGTTGCATTGGCGTGGTGCCACAACCCTCAGATTCAGGCGGCGCAGGCCACTGTCGTGTTGCAAGCCACGCAAGTCGGCGAAGCCCGGGCTGCCTATCTTCCGACACTCAACGTGGGCATGAGCCGGTTGAACCAGAAGACGACAACGCCCCAATCCCAATTGACCC
Organism: uncultured Variovorax sp.; assembly: GCA_903872875.1. Classification (GTDB taxonomy): domain Bacteria; phylum Pseudomonadota; class Gammaproteobacteria; order Burkholderiales; family Burkholderiaceae_C; genus Variovorax. The sequence goes on along the minus strand of CAIQMJ010000652.1, from coordinate 3,970 downwards.
TGCGATCGGAACAAACCAGCAACTCGCAATACGCGACGCTCACCTGGCGATTGCTGGACTTTGGCGGGCGCGGTGCCAATCGCCGCGCGGCCGAGGCGATGCTGGATGCGGCATTGGCCAGCCGGAATGCGCAGCTGCAGAAAACGCTGACCCATGTGGTCGGCGCGTATTTCGATGTTCAAACGGCCAAGGCCAACCGCAAGGCCAAGGAGGAGACCGCAACCTTGATGCGACAGACCCTGGCGGTCGCGATACGGCGCGAGGCAAGAGGTGCCGGCGCGCAGTCGGATACGTTGCAAGCGAGAACCGCGCTGGCCAAGGCCGAGTTGGAAAGCGGGCGAGCGCTCGGCACCCACGACAGATCCATGGCCGCGCTGGTGCTCGCAGTCGGCCTGCCGGTGAAGGCCGCGGGCCTGCAGGTGCTGGAGCTTGCACAAGACCACGCCGATGCGCAGGACACCGTGCCCCAGGATCTGGCCAGCTGGCTGTCCCTGGCACAAGACCAGCACCCGGCCTTGCTCGCCGCCCGCGCCCAGCTCGCCGCGACCCAGGAGAAGCTGACAGTGAGTCGCTCCGAAGGGCTTCCGACCCTGGACTTCACGCAGAGCCACTATGTCAACGGCCGGCCCAACCAGGGGCTCTCGTCCTCACGGACCACGGAGTCGGTGGTCGGGCTCACGGTCAATTTCCCGCTGTTCGAGGGATTCGCGCGGCACTACAAGGTGCGCGGCGCCGAAGCGCAGATCGTGATCAAGGAAGCGGAGCTCAGGGACACAGAGAACCAGGTGCTCGGCGAAGTCGTCAAGGCCCATGCCGACACCGTGGCGTCGCTGCGCAACATCACGGCCTCCGGCCGGCTGATCGATGCGGCACGGGCGGCGCTTGACAACGTGCAGCGCAAGTACGACCTCGGCATCGTCGACATCCTGGAGATGCTCAATGTCCAGGTCGTATTTGCCGATGCGCAGCAGGAGCGCGTACGCGCCTTGGCCGAATGGCGTTCGGCACGGCTCCGATTGCTGACGAACGCAGGGATGGCCGACCTCTCGGACCTCGGCGAGAAAAGCTGAACACCGCGCAGCGCATTGCCCCGCAGCGCATTGCCCATCGGCAGGTCAGCGAGGCCCCGCCGCACGCCCCTTGCGCCCGCTCACCGCCCGCAGGAATTCGAACAACCGCGGGTTGTTGGCGTAAGCGGCGTTGAACCGCATCCAGGGCGTCGGCTGCTGATCGGTACGGAACAGATAGCCCGGCGCAAGCATGATGCCCGCGGCCACCGCCTGCTGTGCCACGTCGAGCACGTCGATCCTTTCGTCGACGAAGCGCGCCGACAGGAAGGGGCCACCGGCAGGCCGCGCGAAGACCTGCAGGCCGGCTTCCTCCAGCCCGTCGCAGACCACGCGCTGGGCCTCGCGCAGGCGCTCCGCCAATGTGTTCAGGTGGGCGCGGTAGTGCCCGCCGACGAGCACCGCGTGGACCAGCTTCTCGCCGAGCTCGGAGCTCGTGAGGCTGTCCACCATCTTCTCGTAGATGATCCGCTCGGCCAGGTCCTCGCTGCAGGCCAGGTAGCCCACGCGCAGGCTCGGCGAGATCGTCTTGGAAAAGCTCCCGACATAGATGACGCGCTTCAACTGGTCGAGGCTGGCGAGGCTGACCGCGCCCGCTGGCTCGAAGCCGGCCAGCACGTCGTTCTCGACGATCTGGAAGTCGTACTTCTCCGCCAGCCGCAATATCTGGTACGCCACCGCCGGCGAACACATGCCGCCGGTCGGGTTGTGCAGCTGCGTACAGATGAAGAAGGCCTTCGGCCTGTAGCGCTTGGCCAGGGCTTCCAGCGCGACGAGATCGGGACCATCGAGCCGGCGCTCGACGCCGACCAGCCGCACATCCATCGAACGCAGGGTCGCGAACAGGTTGGTCGAACCCGGGTCGTCGACCAGCACGGCGTCCTGCGGACGCAGCAAGGTGCGCGCAGCCAACGCCAGACCCTGCGTGGCGCCGTGGGTCAGGGTGATCTGGTGCGCGGCGACGTCGATGGCCCGCTGGCCCAGCAGGATCTGTATCTGCTGGCGCAGGGGCAGGTAGCCGCTCGGCCCGCCGTAGTTCGCCAGGCCCGCGCTCTTCTTGCGCGCCAGGCCCGCCAGCGCCGTGCGCACTTCATCGCCCTGCAGCCAGTCCGGCGGCATCCATCCGCAGCCGGCATTGATCAGTGCACTGTCGTCCTCCCAGACCCGGCGGATCAGCCACAGCGAATCGACCTTCGTGCGCCCGACGAAGGGCCGCCCGCGCTGCTGTGCCGACGACCGGCTCGGGTCCGAAGTGACGAAGTACCCGCTGGCTCGCTTGGCGACGAGATAGCCCTCGGCCACCAACCGGTTATAGGCATTGGTGACGGTCATCGTGCTGACGCCACGTCGCAATGCCGCACCCCGCACCGATTCGAGCTTGGTGCCCGGCAGCAGCACCCCACGATCGACTTCACCGGCAATCGAGTCCCTGATCTGCTGGACCAGGGGAATGACCGGAGGTGCTTTGTCGATGGACGTCATCGTGGACTGCTTTCGGAGGATCGAGAGGTACATCTGCACGCAACTGGTGCATCGCACGTTCCAGTTTGGGTAGCCGGACTGCACGAGGAGGCCAAACTGTTATAGCGCACCATTGTTCAACTGTATATATGTGTATGAGGGATGCATGACTAAAGTACACGCAAGGCGGCAGCACCCCGATGCGCATCGCCTTGCGAACCGATCCGAACTTCCCGACCCATGCGGCATCCCGTCCCTCAAAGCACAGAGCGTTCCCTGCAGTCGCCGCCGCTGACCGCCTGGAACGAATTCGCCTCGGGTGCACGCGCCATCGCGGGGCCGACGCTGGGCACGATCGCCATGGGCCTGATCACCGGTGCGGCAATGGGCAAGAGCGGACTCGACCTGCCCGTGATCCTGGCCATGTCCTTTCTGGTGTTCGCCAGTTCGTCGCAGTTGGCATGCCTTCCGCTGATCGCCAGCGGCGCGCACCTGTGGCTGATCGTCGCGATGGCCTTCCTGCTCAACCTGCGCTTCGTCGTCTTCAGCGCACTCTGGCGCCCCTATCTCGGCCACCTGCCCCGGCCGCGGCGCCTGCTGCTGGCCTACTTCGCGGGCGATCCGGTCTATGCCGCCTTCGTGGCGCGGCAACAATCCGGCCGGCCCGGCAAGGTGCCCTACTTCCTGGGCCTGGCCCTGACGAACTGGGCCGCGTGGCAGCTCTCGTCGCTGGTCGGCATCCTGGCCGTGGACGCCATCCCCGCGAGCTGGGGCTTGCAGTTCGTCGGCGCACTGGCGCTGCTTGCATTGACCCTGCCGATGCTGCACGACCGCCACACGCGGATCTCCGCCGTGGTCGCCGGCACCGTGGCCGCGCTGACCGCCTCCTGGCCGTTGGGCTCCGGCGTGCTGGCAGCGATTGCGCTGGCCGCGCTGACCGGTGCATGGCTCGACCGCAACAAGGGCGCGGCATGACGACGGCCATCTACCACTGGCTGGCCGTGTTCGCGCTTGCAGCCACCACCGTACTGACGCGCAGCGTGTTCCTGCTGCCGCGGCAGGCACCCCGATTTCCGTTCTGGCTGCAGAACGCCATGCGGCACGCGCCGCCGGCTGCGCTGCTGGCGCTCGTGGTGCCGCAGGTGCTGCTGTCGCCGTCCGGAACCTTCATCACGGACTGGCGCGATGCGCGCCTGTTCGCCGTCGCAGCCGCGGGCCTGTGCTACCTGCTGCGGCGCAGCGTCACGCTGCCGATCGTCGTCGGCAGCCTGGCGTATTTCCCCCTTCACGTGGGATGGGGCTGGTGATGGCCCGCACCCGCGTGAACCGCCCCTCGATCGAAGTCCTGACATGAGCACGAACCAACCCTCCTCCCTACGACCGCCGAACAGCGCGGAAGCCCCATGAGCCTGTTCATCCTGAAACGACTCTCGACGCTGATC
>CAIQMJ010000651.1 GCA_903872875.1 uncultured Variovorax sp. | reverse complement strand
TGGGCCGTTTCTTTTTTTGTCTGGAGCATTCATCATGATCAAAGTCGGCGATTCCCTTCCATCCACCGTCCTGCAGGAATATTCGGAAGTCGAGGGTGAAGGCTGCAGCATCGGCCCGAATGCCGTCGATGTCGCCAAGGCAACGGCAGGCAAGACGATCGCGCTGTTCGCGTTGCCCGGCGCCTTCACGCCGACCTGTTCTGCCAAGCACGTGCCCGGCTACGTGCAGCATTTTGATGACTTCAAGGCCGCCGGCGTCGACGAAATCTGGTGCGTGAGCGTCAACGATGCGTTCGTGATGGGCGCCTGGGCGCGCGATCAGAAGACCGGCGCCAAGGTGCGCATGCTGGCCGATGGCAGTGCCGACTTCGCCAGGGCGACGGGCCTCACGCTCGACCTGACAGGCCGTGGAATGGGCGTGCGCAGCAACCGTTATTCGATGCTGGTGAAGGACGGCAAGGTCGCGTCGCTCAACGTCGAAGGTCCTGGCAAGTTCGAAGTCAGCGACGCCGACACATTGCTGGCCCAGGCCCGCGGCTGATCGAATTGGCCGGAAGGCCGGCTACAGGTCGACCTTCAGGTAATGCGACCCGGCAATCGGGTTGTGATAGTAGGGCGGTACCTCGGTGAAGCCGAGGTCCTCGTACAGCGCCCGCGCCGACTCCATGTCGCTCAGCGTGTCGAGCAGTACGCATGAATAACCGGCGCTGCGTCCTGCATCGAGAATCGCCTCAGCCAGTTGCCGACCCAGTCCCAGGCCTCGAAACGAGGGCCTTACGTAGAGACGCTTCATCTCTGCCGCATTTGGATAGTCCGCGGCGTCGAGTGGCCGGAGCGCGCAGCAGCCAGCGATGCGCATTCGTGGGTCCGAAGGTCTCTGCAGCAGGATATCTTCATCTTCTGTTGGCGCCATGTCGTCGGCATCGATGAGTGCCAGCAGCAGCGTGCCCCGTGGCGGGGCGTAGTCGCCCGGCAGACTCGAGAGCTCCTCGTCGAAGCCCTGGAATGTCAGGTCGATGCCAAGCGTCTGCGCATACTCGCAGAAGACCGCGCGAACACCGCCGAGCTCCTCGGGTGACTGAGCGGTGATCAGCACAGGTTTCGCTGAATTCATGGCGCGCGGGCTTCTATTGCGGCTGGATGAAGGTGACGCGCCGAGGCGTCCGCAACGACCTGCATGCTGTTGAAAGCGGATCAGGCTTCAGCCAGCAACTTCTCGATGAGCTTGTGCAATTCCGCGAAGTCAGGTTCGCCGACATAGCGTTTGACGATCTGGCCGCGCTTGTTGACGACGTAGGTGGTCGGCGTGAGTTCGACGCCTCCCCAAGCTTTCGCGACAGCGCCGGTGTTGTCGATCGCGACCTTGAACGGCAGCTTGCGCGTCTCCGCGAAGTTCACCACGTAGCTCGGCGGGTCGTAGCTCATGGCGACGGCCAGGGTGTCGTAGCCTTGCGACTTGTATTTGTCGTACGTGGCGATGACCTTGGGCATCTCGCCGACGCAGGTCACGCAACTCGTTGCCCAGAAGTTCACGAGCGTGACCTTGCCTTTCAGATCGTCGGTACTCTTGCGGCTGCCGTCCAGCAACACGAAGGTGGAGGCGGGTGCCGCGGCCACGCCGGTGTTGAGATAAACGCCGGCGCCAACGGCCACAGCCAAGGCGATTGCGGCAACATACAAGGGTTTTTTCATGGGAGACCGTTCAATGGACCGCAGAAATTTTAGTGCCGCCTGTGTTTTCGTGCCGGCCTCCTTGTTGGGCCTGACTGTCCAGCGGGCGCACGCGCTGTCGCTCGCCGATCTGAGTGTCGGCGACGCCTCCAGCGGTGTGAAGGCTGCGCTCGAAAGGGGCGCGACTGTCGCCGTGTCGCTGTTGGGCCGAACCGACGGTTTTCTCGGCAATCCGAAGGTGCGCATTCCGTTGCCGGGTTTCCTGGAGAGCGGCGCCAAGATGCTGCGCATGGTGGGGCAGGGCAACCGCATCGACGAATTGGTCGTCGCAATGAACCGTGCTGCCGAACAGGCGGTGCCCGCCGCCAAGGATTTGCTGCTCAACGCCGTCCGCAGCATGAGCGTGTCCGACGCCAAGGGCATCCTGACCGGCGGCGACACATCGGTGACCCAATTCTTCGTAGGCAAGACGCGCGCCCCGCTGACCGAGCGCTTTCTGCCGGTGGTCACCGCCGCCACCGAAAAGGTGCAGTTGGCGGACAAGTACAACAGGCTGGCGGGCAAGGCGTCCGACATGGGCCTGGTCAAGAAGGATGATGCCAACATCCAGCGCTACGTGACCTCCAAGTCGCTCGACGGGCTCTATCTCGTGATCGGCGAGGAAGAACGGAAGATTCGCCAGGATCCGGTTGGCAGCGGCAGTGCCATTCTGCAGAAGGTGTTCGGGGCGGTTCGCTGAGTTCGTCCCCGTGCTGTCCCGCATGTTGAACCGACCATTGCCGGACGCGCCCGGTTGCCGAAATTGCCACGCCCGGTCCAGGTCGGCTACCGTCGCGCTCATGTTGGGCGCGATCCTCGTTGTCGCCTGCAGTCCGACCTTCAACTGGCGTGACGCCCCCGTCGGCGACGATGGCTTGATCGCGTTGCTGCCGTGCAAACCGGACCGTGCGACGCGCGAAATGCCGCTCGGTGCGGGCGGTGCCGCCGTCAAGGTCGACATGGCGGGCTGTGAAGCGGGCGATGCCACTTTTGCCGTGGCGCACGCGGTTGCTCGCGACGCCGATCAGGCCGCAGCGTGGTTGAGTGCCTGGCAGGGTGCCTTGCGTACGCAGGTGACTGCGGCCGGCGCGACCGAAACAGCCGTTCAGGTCGTCCGCGCTGCAGGCACGCCGCCGCCGCTGCGTATCGACGTACCTGTGACAGGGCCGAGCGAGCGTGGCCAAGCCACGCACGTCCTGTGGTTTGCGCAACGCCGTGGCGAGCGAGTCTCGCTCTACCAGGCGACCGTGCTCGGCCAGCCAGCATCCGGCGACGCCGTCACGACATTCTTCGACGGCTTGCGGCTGCCTTGAGCCTGCTCGCCTCCAGGACCGCGCTGCATAATCGGCGACCCGCCTTCCCTACCGAATGAACAGCATATTCATCATTGCCCACGCGCCGCTTGCACAGGCGCTTCGGCAGTGCGCGCTGCATGTGTTTCCGGACAGCGAACACCACATCGCCGCACTCGACGTATTGCCCAATGTTTCGCCCGAGGAGACACTTGCGGCTGCGCGCATCACGCTGGAACAGCGCCTGCGGTTGCCGCGCTCGCAGGTGCTGGTGCTGGCGGATGTGTTTGGCGCCACGCCGTGCAACGTTGCCCAGAAACTGGTCGATGGTGTGCGTTCCCGGCTGGTCGCAGGCGTCAACCTCCCCATGCTGCTGCGTGCCGTGAGCTATCGTAACGAGCCGCTCGACGCGCTGGTGCAGCGCGCGATGACCGGCGGTACCGCGGGCGTGATGCAGGTGGCCGTCTCGGCTCCCCAGAACCAGGCTAGAAGAAAGCACAGTGATCAAGACATCCGTGACCATCAGCAATAAGCTCGGATTGCACGCACGCGCGTCGGCCAAGCTCACCAAGCTCGCGGGCAGCTTCCCCTGCGAGGTGTGGATCGCGCGCGGCGATCGCCGCGTCAATGCCAAGAGCATCATGGGCGTGATGATGCTTGCCGCCGGCATCGGCGTCACAGTCGAACTGGAAACCCATGGCGACCAGGAGCAGCAGGCCATGACTGCGCTCGTCACGCTGATGAACGACAAGTTCGGCGAAGGCGAGTAGCCCATGACCTTCGCGGTGCACGGCCTTCCCGTCGCGCGCGGCATTGCCATCGGGCGCGCCGTGCTGGTCGTGTCGAGCCGCATCGACGTCGCGCACTATTTCATCAAGCCGGAAGAGATCGACACCGAGATCGGTCGCGTACGCGTCGCACGCAACGCGGTCGTCGAGGAATTGATTCGGCTGCAGGCGAGCGTCGCGCAGATGGGGCCGAAGGATGCGCCGCATGAACTGGCCGCGCTGCTCGAAGTGCACCAGATGCTGCTGCAGGACGAGGCACTGATCAGCGGCGTCAAGCACTGGATCACCGATCGTCTCTACAACGCCGAATGGGCGCTGACCACGCAGCTCGAAATCATCGCGCGGCAGTTCGACGAGATGGAGGACGACTACCTTCGCGAACGCAAGGCCGACCTCGAGCAGGTCGTCGAACGCATCCTGCACCGCATGAAGGGCACGGCCGCCGTGCTCGCGCCTTCGCCGCCGCGCCGCAAGCGCGCCGCAGCCCGCGACGACGACGACCATGGCGATCCGACCGCCGGCGACGGTGTCGATGTGCCGCTGGTGCTGATCGCGCACGACTTGTCGCCGGCCGACATGCTGCAGTTCAAGAAGAGCGTGTTTGCCGGATTCGTGACCGATGTCGGCGGACGCACCTCGCACACCGCGATCGTGGCGCGCAGCATGGACATCCCGGCAGTGGTCGGCGCGCGCACCGCGAGCCAGTTGGTGCGGCAGGACGATTGGGTCATCATCGATGGCGATGCCGGCGTGGTGATCGTCGATCCGTCGCCGATCATCCTGGCCGAATACGGCTTCAAGCAACGCCAGGGCGACCTCGAACGTGGCCGGCTGGCACGGTTGCGACACAAATCGGCCGTCACGCTCGATGGCCAGCGCGTCGAACTGCTGGCCAACATCGAGATGCCCGAGGACACGGTGGGCGCATTGAAGGCCGGCGCGGTCGGCGTCGGACTGTTCCGCAGCGAATTCCTCTTCATGGGCCGTGAAGCGCAGCACCTGACGCGTCTGCCCGACGAGGAGGAGCAGTACCTCGCCTATCGGCGCGCCGTCGAAGGCATGCAGGGCATGCCGGTCACGATCCGGACGATCGACATCGGGGCCGACAAGCCGCTCCCCTATGTTAAAATCCCGAAAGAGGACAATCCCGTGCTTGGCTGGCGCGGAATAAGAGTCCTTCTTTC
>CAIQMJ010000650.1 GCA_903872875.1 uncultured Variovorax sp. | reverse complement strand
CTACGTGCTGCTGCCGGTATGGCAGACGGAATTCAGCCTCAGCTATGGCGCGCTGGCCATGCTGCGCGGTGTCTACGCCGGGACCATGGCCTGCCTGCAGCTCTCGGCCGGCCGATTGGCGCAGTGGATCGGCAGCCGCGCCACGCTGGCCCTTGGTACGTTGCTGGCCGCTTTGGGCTATGCGGCGGCCGGCATGTCGGGCAGCCTGCTGGGCCTGTGCGTGGCGCTGGCGCTGTCGGGCAGCGGCTCCAGCACGCAGCATCCGCTGGCCTCGAGCGCCGTGACGCGTGCGTACGGGCGCAGTGCCCGCGGTCCGCTCGGCATCTACAACTTCGCCGGTGACCTGGGCAAAGCCGCGCTGCCGGCAGCCATCTCGGTCCTGGTGACCTTGATGCCCTGGCGCCACGCGCTGTGGGCCATGTCTGCTGTCGGAGGCCTGGCCGCGCTGGGCATTGCACTTTTCCTCCCATCCCTGCCGAACAATGTGCCGACAGCGGAGAGCGAGGTGGCCGACGGCCAATTCGCGTCGCACACGGGTTTTCGCCTGTTGTTGACGATCGGTGTGCTCGATACCGGCGTGCGTATGGGACTGCTGACCTTCCTGCCCTTTCTGCTCAAGGCCAAGGGCATATCGACACCGATGCTGGGCACGGCGTTGGCGATGGTGTTCATCGGCGGCGCGGCCGGCAAGTTCGTCTGCGGCTGGTTGGGGGCCCGCATGGGCGTGACCGGCACGGTGCTGGCGACCGAAGGCGGCACGGCGGTCTTGATCGTTGCCGTACTGCTGTGTCCGCTGGTGCCCGCCCTGGTGCTGCTTCCGCTGCTGGGCGTGATGCTCAATGGCACGTCGACCGTGCTGTACGGCACGGTGCCGGAACTGGCCCCGCCCGGCGGAACCGAGCGCGCGTTTGCGCTGTTCTATACCGGCACCATCGCTTCGGGCGCTGTGGCGCCGGTGGTCTATGGCCTTTTGGGCGATCACATCGGCATACAGGTGGCGACCTGGGTCACCGCATTGACGGCGCTGGCGATCGTTCCGATGGCGCTGGCGCTTCGCTCGCATCTCACGACTACATGAAAAGGTTCGACAAATGGATACCGTCGCTCAGGCACCGCTCATTCTGATCACGGGTGGAAGCCGTGGCGTCGGCGCGGCGACCGCGCGGCTTGCTGCCGCGCAAGGCTACGACGTCGCGATCAGCTACGTCTCCAACGAATCCGCCGCCCTCGCGGTGGCGGCCGATGTAGAGGCCACCGGACGCCGCGCTCTCGCCGTGCGCGCAGACAGTGCCGATCCGGAGCAGGTCGCCCGATTGTTCGCCGCCATCGACCAGGCGTTCGGCCGGATCGATGTGCTGGTCAACAACGCCGCGGTACTCGCGCAGCAGTCGCCGCTGGAGAACCTGCAATTCGAGCGGATGCAGCGCATCTTCGCGGTCAACTCGATCGGCCCCATCCTGTGCGCCCAGCAGGCGGTGAAGCGGATGTCGTATCGCCACAAGGGCCGGGGCGGCTCCGTGATCAACATCTCGTCGGCATCGGCCCGGCTGGGCAGTCCCAACGAATATGTCGACTACGCCGCGTCGAAGGGCGCCGTCGAGACATTCACCATCGGCTTTGCCAAGGAAGTCGCGCGGCAAGGGATACGCGTCAACTGCATTCGCCCCGGGCATATCTACACGGACATGCATGCGAGCGGCGGAGAGCCGGGGCGGGTGGATCGCGTCAAGGAATCGATTCCCATGGGAAGAGGCGGCCAGCCCGAAGAGGTTGCGCGGGCGATCCTGTGGCTGGCGGGCGCCGAGGCTTCCTTCATCACCGGCACGTTCCTCGATGTCACTGGTGGCAAATGAGCGGAGGGGTGGCAGCCGCTGATGGAGCGGCGTGGATGTTCAGCTCGTCGCGAATCTGGCTTCGAAATCCCGAAAGCTGGCATTGCGCTCATCGAGCGCCTGCTGGGTCGGCGGCACCATGATGGGTGCGTTCACCTGGGCAAAGGCCTGGCATTGCTCGACGTAGGGGCGCAGGCGCTCGTGATAAGGAGCGGATGCAGCGGCGGTGTCGCCGTCGCATTCGGTCCAGGTGTTCGCCAGGGTCTCCGCTGCCACCATCGCCAAGGTCGTGCCCATGCCGGACAGCAATGCAGCGCAGTGGCCCGCGTCGCCGATGACCGCACAGTTGCCGTGGATCCAGGTCGTCATGTGGGTCTGGCTCACCGAGTCGAAGTAGAAGCCTCTCGCGGCCGGATCGGCGAATGCCGCGCGAAGCCCGGGCACCTGCCATGCGTCGACACGCGAGAGGAAGCCGTCGATCGCCTTTCGATGCGCGATGGTGTCGCGGTAGTCGTATCCGATTTCGGGGCTG
>CAIQMJ010000649.1 GCA_903872875.1 uncultured Variovorax sp. | reverse complement strand
ATCCATGCCGCGAAGGGCAGGAAGGCGAGCTGGCCGGTGGCCGAACTCGCGGTGAGCAGCCCCACGACCAGGCCGCGCCGCGCCACGAACCAGCGGTTGGCGACCACCGCGCCAAGCACCAGTGCCGTCATGCCCGTACCCAGGCCGAGCATCAGGCTCCACAGCACGAACAGCTGCCAGAGCTGCGAGGCCATGGTGACCAGCGCCATGCCGGCTCCGACCAGCGCCAGCCCCGCACAGATGACGGCGCGCACGCCATAGCGTTCCATCAGCACCGCAGCGAACGGGCCCATGAGCCCGAAAAGCGCGAACCGCAGTGCGAGCGACGAAGAGATCTCGCTGGTGCTCCAGCCGAACTCCTGGCCGAGCGGCTTGAGCATCGCGCCAGGCAACCCGAGCGCGGCCGACATGGTCAGCATCGTCAGGAATGTGATGGCGGCGACGACCCAGCCGTAGTGGATGCCGCGGCGCTGCAGCCATGCGGAGACTTGATTGGCGAACATGGGAAGGCCCTGAGAAGAACGTGGGAGGGAAAGTAGGAAGAAGGCGCGCAGCGGACTCGAGGACGACGTCAGTCGTCGTGCGAGACCACCGCCTCGGGCCCCAGCAGGTCCAGGGATTCGTTGATCAGGGCGTGCAGCGCCAGCACGCGCTCGACGCCCAACTGCGCATTGAGCTTCTGCTGTGCGGCCTTCCAGTGCTTCTGCGCCTCGCGGCGCTTGACTTCACCCGACTCGGTGATGCGCACCAGCCGGCTGCGCGCATCGGCACCGGCGCCGACTTCGAGCCAACCGGCGGCGATCAGCGGCTGCAGGTTGCGACTCAGCGTGGACGCCGTCATCTTCATGGCGGCGGCGAGGTCGACCGGCCGGAGCGGGCCGAGGTTCATCACGTGCGACAGCAGCGAATACTGCGTCGTCTTGAGCCCGCACTGCGACATTTCGGCGTCGTAGTTCTGGCCCACGCGGCGCATCAGTTGGCGCACCTTGAAATTGGTGCAGCCTTGCGGCTTGCTGGTTTCGGATGTCATGTCGACGATTGTAGCTACAATCGTTGCACATGCAACTATCCAGGAAATGGATGATGGAGAAGGCAATGGAGAAGACGTTGATCGATCGCTGGCTGGAAGAAGAACGCGCCGTGGTCGCACGGCTCGAAGCAGGCCCCGGCCCCGGCCTCGCGCGCCCGGAGCAGATCGCGGGCAAGACCGGTCTCGAGGTGATGGAGATGATGCTGAACGGCGAGATTCCCTATGCCGCGATCGCAAGGACGCTCGACTTCACGATCGTCGAAGTCGCACCCGGCCGGGCGGTGTTCCAGGGCACGCCGATGGCGCAGCACCTGAACCCGCTGGGCACGATCCATGGCGGCTGGATCGCCACCCTGCTCGACTCGGCGCTCGGCTGCTCTGTCCACACGATGATGCCGCCGGGCCGCGGCTACACCACCGCCGAACTGGGCGTGAACTACGTGAAGGGTGTGACGCCCAAGGTGCAGCGCGTGCGCGCCGAAGGCAAGGTCATCCACTGCGGCCGCCAGCTCGCCACGGCCGAGGCCAGGCTGGTCGGCGCCGACGGCACGCTGTATGCGCATGCGACCACGACCTGCCTGGTGTTCGAGGTGCCGCCGCCGCGCCAGAGTTGATCGCGCTGGCGCTGACCTGAACGTCGCTCAAGCGCCCGCGATCAACCGCCAGAGTGCCTCGGCCGCCGCCGCCATCTCGGAGGGCTGGCGATACAGCCGGATGTCGATCGGCACCTGCCACGCACCGGCCGCTGCGTCGACCAGCGTGCCGTTGCGAAGTTCGTCCGCGACCAGGCTCAGCGGCAACCAGGCGAGGCCACGTCCTTCGACGGCCATGGTGCGCAACAGCACCGCGTGATGCGCCGTGAAGACCTCCGACATCGGCGGCGCGGGCCGACCGGCATCGCGCTCGGCTGCGCGCATGTGGGCTCGCACGATGCGACCGAGCCCCGACGCCTCGCTGTACGCGAGCACGGCGGGCGGCACGCCGCTGCCGTCGCCGAGCCGGTGCAGCGGTTCGCCATCGGCATCGGGTGCCGCGACCGGCATCAGCACGTCGCCACTCAAACGCCGCATCGGGAACGCGTTGTCATCGAGCCGCCCCGGCACGTCGGCATGGCCATGGCACAGCACGAACTGCACGCGGCGCTGCAGCAGCAGGTCTTCGCAGGCCTGCGAGCTGTCCGACACCGTCTGTATCGGCCCGAGCGGCAGCTGCGCCTCGATGCCGCCCAGCCAGCGCGGAAAGAAAGTCAGCGACAGCACGTGCGTCGCCGCGAAGCTCAGGCTGGCCGCAGCGAGTTCGTGCGCGGCGCGGGCCTCGGTGCGGGCCGATTCCAGTCCGGCCAACGCCTCCTGCAGCAGCGGATGGAAACGCTTGCCGGCGGCCGTCAGCGCGGTCGGGTGCGCGCTGCGATCGAACAGCTCGACGCCCACCCACTCCTCCAGCGCGCGGATGTGCCGGCTGAAGGCGGGCTGTGCGATGGCGCGCGCCTGCGCGGCACGCGAGAAGTTGCCGGTCTCGGCCAGCGCCAGAAAGTCTTCGAGCCAGTCGAGGTCGAGGGGTCGGTTACCGGGTCCCATGGCGCGGTTGGATAGTTCTATGCGATTCGGGTATTGGACGTTCGATGCCGCGGCGGAAAAAGATGCAGGCCTTCCTTTCAACCGGACCGCCCTGCAGAAATGCAGAAGCCCGAGGCCCTCCGCCGTCGCGAATTATCGCGGGGCGTCTCGCGCAAAAGGCGGCCAACGGGACAAGTCTTTCCAACCGCCAACACGCGACACACGACCATGAAAATCGTCAACATCCTCGAATCCACGCGCCCGATCAAGTCGGACATCCGCAACGCCTACATCGACTTCTCGAAGATGACGCTGAGCCTCGTCGCGGTCGTCACCGACGTGATCCGCGACGGCCGCCCGGTGATCGGCTACGGCTTCAACTCGAACGGCCGCTATGGCCAGGGCGGACTGATCCGCGAGCGCTTCCTGCCCCGCCTGCTGGAGGCCGAGCCCGCGTCGCTGCTCGACGAAACCGGCGACAACCTCGACCCGCACAGGATCTGGGCCCGCATGATGATCAACGAGAAGCCCGGCGGCCACGGCGAGCGCTCGGTGGCGGTGGGCACCATCGACATGGCGGTGTGGGACGCCGTCGCCAAGATCGAAGGCAAGCCGCTCTACCAGTTGCTGGCCGAACGCTACGGTACCGGCACGCCGAACCCGCGCGTCTTCGTCTATGCCGCGGGCGGCTACTACTACCCGGGAAAGGGCGTCGAAGGCCTGCAGCGCGAGATGACCGGCTACCTGGAACGCGGCTATTCGGTGGTCAAGATGAAGATCGGCGGCGCCTCGCTGGCGGACGATTGCGAGCGCATCGAGTCTGTGCTGAAGATCCTCGGCCCGGGCCAGCAGCTGGCGGTGGACGCGAATGGCCGCTTCGACCTGAAGACCGCCATCGACTACGGCCGTGCGCTGTCGCAGTACCCGCTGTTCTGGTACGAAGAAGCCGGCGATCCGCTCGACTACGAACTGCAGGCCAAGCTCGGCGAGGTCTACCAGGGGCCGATGGCGACCGGCGAGAACCTGTTCTCGATGCAGGACGCGCGCAACCTGATCCGCCACGGCGGGATGCACAAGGACCGCGACTGGCTGCAGTTCGACTGCGCGCTGAGCTACGGCCTGGTCGAATACCTGCGCACGCTGGGCATGCTCAAGGAATACGGCTGGTCGCCGAGCCGCTGCATTCCGCACGGTGGCCACCAGATGTCGCTGGCCATCGCGGCCGGCCTCGGGCTGGGCGGCAACGAGAGCTACCCCGATCTGTTCCAGCCGTACGGTGGCTTCCCGGACGGCGTGAAGGTGCAAAACGGCTACGTCACGCTGCCGCCGTTGCCTGGCATCGGTTTCGAAGGCAAGGCGGACCTGATCACGGAGATGCGCGCGCTGGCAAGCTGAAGCGCACGGGAGCCGACCGGCGCACGAGGGGAATCGCCGCCACGGATAATTCTGCGCATGCGACTTCTCCACACGATGCTCCGCGTTGGCAACCTCCAGCGCTCTATTGATTTCTACACCCAGGTGCTCGGCATGCAGTTGCTGCGTACCTCGGAAAACCCCGAATACAAGTACAGCCTGGCCTTCGTCGGCTACGAGGGCAATCCGGCGCAGGCCGAGATCGAGCTGACCTACAACTGGGGCACCGAAAGCTACGAACTCGGCACCGCCTACGGACACATAGCCCTGGGCGTGCCCGACGCCTACGCGGCCTGCGACAAGATCAAGGCCGCCGGCGGCAACGTCACCCGCGAAGCCGGCCCTGTGAAGGGCGGCACCACGGTGATTGCGTTCGTCACTGACCCGGATGGCTACAAGATCGAGTTGATCCAGCGCGCCGACGACGCCAGCGCTGGCGGCGGGTTGCGCTGAGGGGCCTCAGCAGCCCAGCAGATCTGCCAGCGCGCCGATGTCGCGCGCATGCAGTGTGTTGCCGGCCTGCGGCGACACGTCTGTCGGCCTATCGGCGCCGAACTCATGGGGACGCTCGATGTACCCGGTCTTGAGACCGCAGCCACGCGCGGCCGCGAGGTCGTCATGGTGCGCGGCCGCCAGCATCACCTGGCCCGGCGTCACGTCGAATACGCCGGCCACCCCGAGGTAGGTGCGCGGGTCCGGCTTGTAGGCCTTGAACACCTCGGCCGACAGCACGCAGTCCCAGGTCAGCCCGGCGCGCTTGGCCATGTCCGCCAGCAGGCCGATGTTGCCGTTCGACAGCGTGCAGATCGTGAACTTCGTCTTCAGCCGCGCCAGCCCCTCGACCGCATCGGGCCAGGCCGGCAGGCGGTGCCACGCGCGGTTGAGTTCGCGCT
>CAIQMJ010000648.1 GCA_903872875.1 uncultured Variovorax sp. | reverse complement strand
GGGGTGGCGGCTACGCGAAGCGAGCAAGCCTGGGGGAAAGCCAAGTTCACATCCGGCAGCCGCGGGCGGGGTCCGCGAGCGACTTCGTGGCGATGCTCACCAGCTTGTTCTCCTTGCCGTCGACCTTGCGCAGGTAGATGTCCTGGATCGGGTTGTGCGACTTGCCGACCGAGAACGGGCCGCGCGGGCTGTCGATCTTCGCCTTCTCGATCGCAGCGGCGAACTCGGCCTTCTTGCCGATGTCGCCCTTGACCGCCGCCAGGCCGATGCCGAGCATCTGTGCCGCGTCGTAGCCCTGCACCGCATACACGTCGGGCTGCAGCTTGAAGGACTTGGCGTAGGCGATCCGGAAGGCGTTGTCGCGCGGCGTGTTCAGGCCGTCGGCGTAGTGCAGCGTGGTCAGCATGCCCTGCGCCGAGGCGCCTTGCGCGTCGAGCGTGCCGTCGGTGAGGAAGCCCGGGCCGTACAGCGGAATGGTCTTGTCGAGGCCTGCCGCCGCATAGTCCTTGACGAACTTGACCGCGCCGCCGCCTGCGAAGAAGGCGTACACCGCGTCCGGCTTGGCGGCTGCGATCTCGGTCAGCAGCGCCTGGAACTCGACGTTCGGGAACGGCACGCTCAGCTGCTTCACGACCTGGCCGCCCGATTTCTCGAAGCCTTCCTTGAAGCCGTTGACCGA
Organism: uncultured Variovorax sp.; assembly: GCA_903872875.1. Taxonomy (GTDB): domain Bacteria; phylum Pseudomonadota; class Gammaproteobacteria; order Burkholderiales; family Burkholderiaceae_C; genus Variovorax. The sequence goes on along the minus strand of CAIQMJ010000648.1, from coordinate 1,741 downwards.
CTCGTCGCCGGCCGCGTACTTCCAGGTGATGGTGATCGCCTTCTTCTTCTTTTCCTGCTTGGCCGCGACCTCGCCCATCGCGTAGGCCGGCTGCCAGTTCGAGAAGGAACTGCGGAAGATGTTCGGCGCGCACATCGGGCCGGTCACGGCGTCGGCGCCCGCGTTCGGCACGATCAGCACGGTGCCGCTTTCCTTGGCGGCCTTGGCCATGGCCATCGCCACGCCCGAATGCACGGTACCGATGATCACGTCGACGTTGTCGCGCTTGATCAGCTTGTTGACGTTGTCGGTCGCCTTGGCCGGATCGGACTCGTCGTCGACCTTCACGTACTCGATCTCGCGGCCGCCGAGCTTGCCGCCCTGCTCCTCGACATTGAGCCTGAAGCCGTTCTCGATCGCCACGCCCAGCGCGGTGTAGGTGCCGCTGTAGGGCAGCATCAGGCCGACCTTGAGCTTGGCCTGCTGCGCCTGCGCGAAGCCGCCGACGCAGGCCAGTGCGGCTGCGGCCAGCACGATGCGCGTGGCGCGAGTGGCGTGCGATGGGAATCGGGTCATGGTTGTCTCCAGTTATTGATGAACGAAACGATCTGGGCGACGACCTCTTCGGGTCGATCGCGATGCGGAGAATGCCCGCAATCGGGCAGTTCGAGCAGTCGGGTTTGCCGCACCCGCCGTGCGATGCCGCGAATCTGCTCGAGCGTGCCGTAGACGTCGTCGAGCCCCTGGATCGCGAGCAGCGGGCAGGCGATGGGGTCGAGCTCGCGCTCGATGTTCCATTGGCGGAAGGGCGGGTGCAGCCAGATGCGGTTCCAGCCCCAGAACGCCGAATCGGCGCTGTCGTGGTAGCGGCCGAGCTTCTGCGGCAGGTCGGTGTTGATGTAGGCCTCGCGCGCCTGTTCGATGCTGGCGACGGTGACGTCTTCCACCAGGATGTGCGGTGCCATCACGACCAGGCCGGCCACGCTGTCCGGGAAGCGCGCCGCATGCAGCAGCGCGATCGAGCCGCCGTCGCTGTGGCCGAGCAGCCAGGGCTTGCCTCGCAGCCCGATCGCGTCGAAGAAGGCCGGCAGCACCTCGTGCGCCTGGCGGTGCATGAAGTCGACGTCCCAGCGTTCATCGTCGTCGCGCGGCGTGGAGCGGCCATAGGCCGGCCGCGAGAACACCAGGCCGCGGAAGCCGCCGGCCGCGCACAACTGCGCCGGGAAGTCCTTCCACATCGCCAGCGAGCCGAGGCCTTCGTGCAGGAAGACGACCAGCGGCGCGTCGGCGCTCGCCGTGCCGATCCAGGTGTACTCGATGCGCACCTGGCGCTCGCGCCAGAGGATCTCGGCGAAGCGGATTTCGCCTTGCTCTTCCGGTTCCTTCACGCCACCTGCTCCCGTTCGCGCTCGCGCAACCGGAAGCGCTGGATCTTGCCGGTGGCGGTCTTCGGCAGCTCGTCGACGAACTCGATGAAGCGCGGGTATTTGTACGCGGCCAGCCGTTCCTTGACGAAGGCCTTGAGCTCGTCGGCCGTGGCCGAGCGGCCGTCGTGCAGCACCACGTAGGCCTTGGTCTTGGTCAGGCCGTCGGCGTCTTCCTTGCCGATGACCGCGGCCTCGAGCACGGCGGGATGCTGCATCAGCGTCGATTCGACCTCGAAGGGCGACACGTAGATGCCGCTGACCTTGAGCATGTCGTCGCTGCGGCCGGCATAGGTGTAGTAGCCGTCGGCGTCGCACGAATACTTGTCGCCGCTCTT
>CAIQMJ010000647.1 GCA_903872875.1 uncultured Variovorax sp. | reverse complement strand
GTAGGCGACGGCGCGCCAGAAGGAGTCGAGAAGAAGACGCATCGGTACCGAGAATAACGCCCGGCGATGTCAGCGGCGACGCGCCAGGCGCAACAGCCCCAGCCACTGCTGCGACCAGAAGCCGCGACCGTAGTCGCGCACACGCCCCTGCGCATCGGGCTCGACCTGGTCGCGAATGCCGGTCGGGTCGTAGCGCTTCTCGAAATTGACCGTGCGGAACAGCATGTCCCACCAGGGCAGCAGCACGCCGAAGTTGTGGCCGCCCAGTGTCGATGCGCCCTTCGACTCATGGCCGAGCCCGATGCTGTGGTGCAGGCGATGAAAGCGCGGGCTGATCCAAAGTCGTTCCCCGACGGCACCGAAGCCGACGCGCAGGTTCGCATGCTGCAGGCTTTCGCTGAGTTGCATCAGCGCAACCAGCGCGATGAACTGGCCCGGCGCCACGCCGATCAACTGCGCGACGATGACGATGATCGTGTCGTGGATGACGTCGTCGAGAAGATGATTGCGGTTGTCGCTCCACATCGTCATCTGCCGCTGCGAGTGGTGCAGCGAATGCAGCCCCCACCACCACTCGAAGTGATGCTGGCCACGATGGATCAGATACTCGACAAGATCGAGCACGACGAGATAGACGACGAATGCCACCCATGGGACGTCGGTAACGCCCGGCCACAACTCATCGAGATGCAGCGAGCCCCATCCGTGGCTGCGCAGCAGGCCCATGGCGTCGTCGAACACAGGCTGCAGCAGGAAGAACATGCCAAGCCGGAATAGCCCGAGCCGATGGATCACGGTGTAGAGGATGTCGGTGCGGATGGCACGCCGGTCGACGACCGGCTCGGCCGGCCTCCAGCGCTGGAGCGGCCCGATGACCGCGATGAGGACGGCGATCTGCACCAGCCCGACAAGCAGCCAGCCGGTCGCGTCGAACGCTTCCTCGACCCAGCCGCCGAGCCCGACTGCATACACCAGCGGCTGCACGATGGCCTCGAACAGCCATTGCTGCGCACTCACGAAAATATCGGTCAGCCATTCCATGGCAGGTGGTGTCTATTCGACTCTTTGAACTCAGGGATGCGACGCGATCCAGCTCTGATAGGCCGGATGCTGACGCAGCGTCTCGAAGCAGAAGCCCTTGGCCTTCAGGCCCACGATCAGCGGTTCGAGCACCGCAGGCGCCCAGGATTCCTTGCGCGACCAGATGCCGAGATGTGCAAGCAGCACATCGCCCGGCCGGATGTGGTCCAGCGCTTGCTGCAACAGACGCGCATTGCTGAACGTCTCGCTGGGCAACTCGTCACCCAGAAATCCGGCCGGCGACCAACCGGCGTGCGCGTAGCCGCAAGCGCGCGCGGCGGCGATCAGTTTGGGCGAGGTCTTGCCGCCGGGCGCACGGAACAGCGGAAGCGGCTTCTTGCCCGTGATCTGCGCGAGCCGATCGCTCGACTGCCGGATCTCGGCGCAGTACTGGGATGCGCTCCACGAGAAGGTGCGGCCGGCTTCCGGGCCTGCGGAAGGCTGGATGCGGAAGCGGTCCTCGCCACCTCTTGCCGCAGGCTCGTCGCCGCGCCAGTAGACATGGTCATAGGTGTGCGACGCAAACTCGTTGCCTTCCGCGGCGCGCGCCTTCCACCAGGGTGCCCAATGGTCGTCCAGGCTGTTACCGTCGGTCTGTGTCCGCTCGGCAGCGGCGAAGAAAGTCACCCGCACGTTCTGACGATGCAGCACGTCGGCGATCAACGGCGCAACGCCCATGTGACCGGTGTCTATCGTCAAGTAGACAGGCT
>CAIQMJ010000646.1 GCA_903872875.1 uncultured Variovorax sp. | reverse complement strand
GCCACGACAACGCTATGCAGATAGAAACTCAAGTCGAGAAACGCGATTCGCGCTAGCTCCTCGATCAAAACCGCCTCATGCCGGAAGTCTCCGCCGCCGCCGCCCACCGATTCCGGCAGACCGAGAAGCAACAGCCCGTGACGTCCTGCGCGTCGCCAGACATCTCGATCGACGCAGTGGGCTTTGCGCCATTGCTCTCGATACGGCGTGACCTCGCGGTCGAGAAAACGCCGAACCGTCTCGCGCAACGCCTCAAGCTCATGACGAGCGGTCTCATCGATCATGCGCGGAGCTCCGGTTCGGTAAAAATATCAATAGCGACCGCCGGTGACATGAATGACCTCCCCAGTGACGTAGCTGGCCTGACCCGACGCCAGGAAGGCAACGACGCTGGCGACATCAGCCGGTGCACCGATGCGCGCGATTGGCGTTGATTTTTGTGCCGCACTCTTGATCTTCTCGTAATGCGGAAGGCGCTGAACAGCTTCGGTATCGATGATGCCGGGGGCCACGGCATTAACCGTTATGTTGTTCCGTCCGTTTTCCAAAGCCATCGCTCGCGTGAAACCAATCACGCCCGCCTTTGCGGCCGAGTAATTCGCCTGCCCCGGATTGCCCAGGTGAGCGCGCGAGGAAATATTGATGATGCGGCCGAACTGATTTCGTTCAAAGTGGGGGATGGCAGCGCGCGTGCACAAGAACGCTCCCTTGAGTACAACGTCGATCACCGCATCCCAATCCGATTCAGCCATTTTGGTGATGCGCATGTCACGCGTGAATCCCGCGTTGTTCACCAGGATGTGCAGGCCACCGAACCGGCCCACGGTCTCAGAGACCAGCGCATCCACGCTGCTCGCGTCCGTGACGTCGACCAACAAACTTCCCGCAGTGCCGCCGGCCGCGCGAAGCACTTCGGCGCTTCGCAGCGCTCCATTGCCGTCGATGTCCGCCACCATCACATGCGCGCCCTCTGCGCAAAGTGCTTCACAGATCGCCAATCCGATTCCGTTGGCACCGCCCGTGACGACGGCGACCTTCCCTAGTAAACCTAATTGCATCCTGTTGACCCTTTTGCATGCCTCGGTTCGGCGAACATGTCGACTCGGTAATCGATCGACATGAAAACGATTTTCACGTAATTTATCTCTCACTTTGATAGGGGAATACTCTGATTGAACGTAGTTTCTAGTTACGCACGAAAATCTCTTTCGCAAAGGGTATGATGGCGCCGACCCAGATTCCTGCACTCCCTGGAGGGAGCATTTCTCTTATGAGCCATACATCCCGAAGCGCAAACACCCAGCCACAATCCGCGGCCACTCGGCGCGGCTCTGCCTCGCGGCAGCAGCCCTCTGGGAGCGACGCCGGGCTCGCTCTCACCCCTCACGACGGCATCGAAGACGGCGACACGCAATTCGTCACGGCTGTCGCGCGAGCGCTTTCCGTGCTCAATGCCTTCCGCGCTAGCGATGACGGACTGGGCAATGCTGAGCTGGCGGAGCGAACAAAACTGCCGAAACCCACCGTCTCTCGCTTGACCTACACGTTGGCGCGCTGCGGCTATCTAGATTTCAATCAAAGGCATCGCCTGTACACGCTGGGCGTCGGCGTCGCTGCACTCGGCAACGTCGCGCTGGCGGCGATGGACGTTCGCAAGCTGGCCCGGCCGCTGATGGCTGAACTCGCGCGTCATTCCACTTTCAATGTCGGGCTGGGTACTCTTGATCATCATCTAATGATCTATACCGACGCTTGCGAAGGTGAAGCGTTGGTCGGCCTGCGGCTGTATGCAGGTTCGCGGATACCCATCTTGACGTCCGCGATGGGCCGTGCCTATCTCGCCGCCCTCCCAGAGAGTGAGCGGATGGCACTGATGGAAGAATTGCGGCCACTCTACGGCGCGGAGTGGCACAGCTTGCAGGGGGCCATGATGCAGTCCTTGCGCGATCTGCATACGCTTGGTTTCTGCGTCAGCCTTGGCGAGTGGCAAAAGGACATCCATGGAGCTGCGGCGCCGATTCGGAGTGCGAGCGGCCGGATCTACGCCGTCAACCTCGGCGGCCCGGCCCATCTGCTTCCTGAGGACAGACTGCGCGCGGAGCTCGGCCCGCGTGTCCGGGACATCGCACGCCAGATTGAAGTCACAATGCGGCCGCCCACCATACCGATCTCAGGGCGCGGCAGCTAGTCTTACTGAATGAAAGGGACTCCCCCGTCCCGAGCTATCCGCGGAGTGCTCGTCGAGCGGTGCGGCAACGGCATCCAAGTGCCATGATGGGAAACTCTCTCATCAACTCACTCGAAAGGTCCATGACTATCGATGGCCGGCATGGCTGGCACGCATCGCGGATGTCGAGCTGACGCGCTCGATGTCCCGCAAAAGCTGTTCGCCCGACAGTGCGGCCTGCGAGGGCTTCTTCGGTCGATTGAAGACCGAATGGTTCTACTATCCTGGCAACTGGCAATCAGAGACCGTTGAGCAGTTCCCTCGTATGCAATGGGATGAACGCCCCCACCCGTTGACGGCATCAACCTGCCAAAGTGGCGACGTTGATCAACCACTTGAACCGAGAGGGGCGTCCACCATG
>CAIQMJ010000645.1 GCA_903872875.1 uncultured Variovorax sp. | reverse complement strand
GGCCTTGCGGCAGCCTTCCTTGAAACCGAAGATCGCGGCCATCTTGAATGCCATTTCGTTCGAGTCCACGTCGTGGTACGAACCGAAGTGCAACGTGACCTTGACGTCGACCACAGGGTAGCCGGCGAGCACGCCCTGGCCGAGCGCTTCGATGACGCCCTTCTCGACCGCAGGGATGTATTCGCGAGGAACCACACCACCCTTGATTGCGTCGACGAACTCGAAGCCTTTGCCCGCTTCCTGCGGCTCGACCTTCAGGACGACGTGGCCATACTGCCCCTTGCCGCCCGACTGACGGACGAACTTGCCTTCGGCATCTTCGACCGTCTTGCGGATGGTTTCGCGATAGGCCACCTGTGGCTTGCCAACGTTGGCTTCCACACCGAATTCGCGCTTCATGCGGTCGACGATGATTTCGAGGTGCAGCTCGCCCATGCCCGAAATGATGGTCTGGCCGGATTCTTCGTCGGTCTTCACGCGGAACGAAGGATCTTCCTGGGCCAGGCGCTGCAGCGCGATGCCCATCTTTTCCTGGTCGACCTTGGTCTTCGGCTCGACGGCTTGCGAAATCACCGATTCAGGGAACACCATGCGTTCGAGCGTCACGATGGCCGTCGGATCGCACAGGGTCTCGCCCGTGGTCACTTCCTTCAGGCCCACGCAGGCCGCGATGTCGCCGGCGCGAATTTCGCTGACTTCCTCACGGTTGTTGGCGTGCATCTGCACGATACGGCCGATGCGTTCCTTCTTGCCACGCACGGGGTTGTAGACGCTGTCGCCCTTCTTCAGCACGCCGGAATAGACGCGCACGAAGGTCAGCTGACCAACGAACGGGTCGGTCATGAGCTTGAATGCGAGCGCAGAGAACTTCTCGTCGTCGTCAGCCTTGCGGGTGACAGGCGCTTCGTCTTCGTCGGTGCCGCCCACTGGCGGAATGTCCGTCGGAGCGGGCATGTATTCGACGACTGCGTCGAGCATGGCCTGCACGCCCTTGTTCTTGAACGCGGAACCGCACAGCATCGGCTGAATTTCGCCAGCGATGGTGCGCTGGCGGATAGCCGCCTTGATCTCTTCCTCGGTCAGCGCTTCGCCTTCGAGGTACTTGTTCATCAGCTCTTCGCTGGATTCGGCGGCGGCTTCCACGAGCTTCTCGCGGTATTCGTCGCAGACATCGACCAGGTCGGCGGGGATCTCGCCGTACTGGAACGTCACGCCCTTGTCTTCGTCCCAGATGATCGCCTTCATTTTCACGAGGTCGACGATGCCTTGGAATTTGTCTTCGGCGCCGATCGGGATCTGGATCACGACCGGGTTGGCCTTGAGGCGGTCGATCATCATCTGGCGAACGCGCAGGAAGTTCGCGCCGGTGCGGTCCATCTTGTTGACGAACGCGAGACGAGGCACACGGTACTTGTTGGCCTGGCGCCAGACGGTTTCCGACTGGGGCTGCACGCCACCCACGGCGCAATAGACCATGCAGGCGCCGTCCAGCACGCGCATGGAACGCTCGACTTCAATGGTGAAGT
>CAIQMJ010000644.1 GCA_903872875.1 uncultured Variovorax sp. | reverse complement strand
TGGAAGAGGACGAGGGCTACAACCGCTTCTTCTCCTACATCTCGCTGTTCACGTTCTCGATGCTGATGCTGGTGATGAGCAACAACATGCTGCAGCTGTTCTTTGGCTGGGAGGCCGTGGGCCTGGTGTCGTACCTGCTGATCGGGTTCTGGTTCAACAAGCCCACGGCGGTCTTCGCGAACATGAAGGCCTTCCTGGTGAACCGCGTCGGCGACTTCGGCTTCATCCTTGGCATCGGCCTGATCGCAGCCTACGCGGGCACGCTGAACTATGCCGAAGCCTTCACCAAGGCCGATGCGCTGTCGAAGCTCACGTTCCCCGGCACCGAGTGGATGCTCGTCACGGTGATCTGCATCTGCCTGTTCATCGGCGCGATGGGCAAGAGCGCGCAGTTCCCGCTGCACGTGTGGCTGCCCGACTCGATGGAAGGCCCGACCCCCATTTCCGCGCTGATCCATGCGGCAACCATGGTGACGGCCGGCATCTTCATGGTGGCGCGCATGTCGCCGCTGTTCGAACTGAGCGATACGGCGCTGAGCTTCATCCTCGTGATCGGTGCGATCACGGCGCTGTTCATGGGTTTCCTGGGCATCATCCAGAACGACATCAAGCGCGTCGTCGCGTACTCGACGCTGTCGCAACTCGGCTACATGACGGTCGCGCTGGGGGCGTCGGCCTATTCGGTCGCGGTGTTCCACCTGATGACACACGCCTTCTTCAAGGCGCTGCTGTTCCTGGGTGCCGGCTCCGTGATCATCGGAATGCACCACAACCAGGACATCCGCTGGATGGGCGGTGTGCGCAAGTACATGCCGATCACCTGGATCACCTCGCTGCTGGGTTCGCTGGCGCTGATCGGTACGCCGTTCTTCGCGGGCTTCTATTCGAAGGACAGCATCATCGAAGCGGTCCACGAAAGCCATCTGTGGGGCTCGGGCTTCGCCTACTTCGCGGTGCTGGCCGGCGTGTTCGTGACGGCGTTCTATTCGTTCCGCATGTACTTCCTGGTCTTCCACGGCAAGGAACGCTACGACCAGAATCCTGATGCACACCACGACGACCACGGCCATGACGATCACGGCCACGGTCATCACGATGCGCACACACCGCACGAGTCGCCCTGGGTGGTCTGGCTGCCCTTGGTGCTGCTGGCCATACCGTCGGTCGTGATCGGTTTCGTCACCATCGAGCCAATGCTCTATGGCGAGTTCTTCAAGGACGCGATCTTCGTGAACGGCAATACGCACCATGCGATGAAGGAAATGGAAGAGGCCTTCCACGGTCCGGTCGCCATGGCGCTGCATGGCCTGACCACGGCACCTTTCTGGCTGGCGCTGGCCGGCGTGGTGTTGTCGTACTACATGTACATGATCAACCCGGCATTGCCTGCGGCGATCAAACGCGGTTGCGGTCCTATCTACCGCCTGCTGGAGAACAAGTACTACCTCGACTGGATCAACGAGAACATCGTCGCCCGTGGTGCGCGTGCACTGGGCACTGCATTCTGGAAGGGCGGCGACCAGGCGGTGATCGATGGGGCCATCGTCAACGGATCGTGGAGGCTGATCGGCCGCATCTCGGGCGTCGTGCGCTGGATGCAGTCGGGCTTCATCTATCACTATGCGTTCGCGATGCTTTTGGGCATCTTCGTGCTCATGACGTATTTCGTCTGGTTCAACAAGTAAGCGCGCGCGCTGGAGAAAAACAAAAATGGGTTTGTTGAGCCTTGCCATCTGGATGCCGATCGCGTTCGGCGTCCTGTTGTTGGCTTTCGGTCGCGATGAGCACGCGAGGACCGTTCGCTGGGTTGCACTGATCGGGTCGATCCTGAGCTTCCTCGTCACGCTGCCGCTCTATACGCGCTTCCAGAACGGAACCGCCGCGATGCAATTCGAGGAGAAGTTCGGCTGGATCGAACGTTTCCACGTGAACTACCACCTCGGCGTCGACGGCTTGTCGCTGTGGATGGTGCTGCTGACGGCCTTCATCACGGTCATCGTCGTGATCTCGGCCTGGGAAGTGATCACCGAGCGCGTGAACCAGTACATGGGCGCGTTCCTGATCCTGTCGGGCCTGATGATCGGCGTGTTCTCCGCGCTCGACGGTCTGCTGTTCTATGTGTTCTTCGAAGCCACGCTGATCCCGATGTATCTGATCATCGGTATCTGGGGTGGCCCGAACAAGATCTACGCGGCGTTCAAGTTCTTCCTGTACACGCTGCTCGGCTCGCTGCTGATGCTGGTCGCGCTGATCTATCTGTACAACAAGTCTGGCGGCAGCTTCGACATCCTGACTTGGCACAAGCTGCCGCTCGCGAGCGGCGCGCAGAGCTTCCTGTTCTTCGCCTTCTTCGCGGCCTTCGCGGTGAAGGTGCCGATGTGGCCGGTGCACACCTGGCTGCCCGACGTGCACGTCGAGGCGCCGACCGGTGGCTCCGCGGTGCTGGCGGCGATCATGCTGAAGCTGGGTGCCTATGGCTTCCTGCGCTTCTCGATGCCGATCGCGCCCGATGCATCGCGTGAATGGGCCTGGCTGATGATCGCGCTGTCGCTGATCGCTGTGATCTACGTCGGCCTGGTTGCGCTGGTGCAGCGCGACATGAAGAAACTGGTGGCTTACTCGTCGGTCGCGCACATGGGCTTCGTGACGCTTGGCTTCTTCATCTTCAACGATCTCGGCGTGTCCGGCGGCATCGTGCAGATGATCGCCCATGGTTTCGTGTCGGCTGCGATGTTCCTGGGTATCGGTGTGCTGTACGACCGCATGCATTCGCGCCAGATCGCCGACTACGGTGGCGTGGTCAACACCATGCCCAAGTTCGCGGCCTTTGCCCTGCTGTTCGCCATGGCCAATTGCGGCCTCCCGGGCACCGCTGGTTTCGTAGGCGAGTGGATGGTGATCCTCGGCGCGGTCAAGGCCAACTTCTGGGTCGGCCTCGGCGCTGCCACCGCGCTGATTTTCGGCGCAGCCTACACGCTGTGGATGTACAAGCGCGTCTACTTGGGCGCGGTCGGAAACGATCACGTCAAGGAACTGAAGGACATCGGCGCACGCGAATTCCTGATGTTGTCCCTGCTTGCGATCGCCGTGCTGTGGATGGGCCTCTATCCGAAGCCGTTCACCGATGTGATGAATGCGTCCGTGAGCGAATTGCTGCGCCATGTGGCAATGTCCAAGTTGCCTGCCTGAGCCCGAGCTGAACAAGAGAACGAGATGATTGACAAACTCAGCTGGATCACGATCTATCCGGAAATAGTGCTGCTGGTCATGGCCTGCATCATTGCGCTGGTCGACCTGTCGACGACCAGCGCCCGCCGCACCCGTACCTATGTGCTCACGCTGCTGACCCTCGCGGTCGTGGCGGTGATGACCGGCATGGCCGCCGCCGGAGGCAAGACGATCTACGGCTTCGGCGGCCAGGTCGTGAGCGACCCGATGGGCAACTGGCTCAAGTGCTTCGCCTCCGTCGCGCTGATGGTCACGCTGGTCTACGGCCGCCCGTACGCGGCCGATCGCGACATGCTGCGCGGCGGCGAGATGTTCACCATCAGCATGTTCGCGCTGCTCGGCATGTTCGTGATGATCTCCGGCAGCAACTTCCTGCTGATCTATCTCGGCCTGGAATTGCTGACGCTGTCGAGTTACGCGCTCGTCGCGCTGCGCCGCGACCACCCGCTCGCGAGCGAAGCCGCCATGAAGTACTTCGTGCTCGGCGCGATGGCCAGCGGTTTCCTGCTCTACGGCCTGTCGATGATGTATGGCGCGACCGGTTCGCTCGACATCAACGAAGTGTTCAAGGCGATCGCGAGCCGCAACGTCAATCATCAGGTGCTGGTGTTCGGTCTCGTGTTCGTGGTCGCCGGTCTTGCCTTCAAGGTGGGTGCAGCGCCTTTCCACATGTGGGTGCCGGACGTCTACCAGGGCGCACCGACGGCGGTCACGCTGTTGATCGGCGCCGCTCCCGAACTGGCCGCATTCGCGATCATCATCCGCCTGCTGGTCGAAGGCATGTTGCCGCTGGCGATCGATTGGCAGCAGATGCTCGCGCTGCTGGCCATCGCATCGCTGCTGATCGGCAACTTGGCAGCCATCGCGCAAACCAACTTGAAGCGCATGCTGGCCTACTCGACCATCTCGCAGATGGGCTTCATGCTGCTCGGCCTGGTGGCCGGCGTGGTCAACGGCAACACGTACAACGCGCAGTTCGCATACAGCGCGTCGATGTTCTACATCCTGACCTACGTACTCACCACGCTTGCGAGCTTCGGCATCATTCTGCTGCTGGCCCGCGAAGGCTTCGAAAGCGAAGAGATCGTCGACCTGGCAGGTCTGAACCAGCGCAGTCCGCTGTACGCTGCTGTGATGGCCATCGCGATGTTCTCGCTGGCCGGCTTGCCGCCGCTGGTGGGCTTTTACGCCAAGCTGGCCGTGTTGCAGGCACTGATTGCTTCGGGTCAGGCGATCTATATCGGTCTCGCCGTGTTTGCCGTGATCATGTCGCTGATCGGCGCGTTCTACTACCTGCGGATCGTCAAGGTCATGTACTTCGATGCGCCCGTCACGGCGACCACCGTTTCGGCGCCGCGCGACGTCCGTGCCGTGCTCACACTCAATGGTGCGCTCATCTTGATTCTCGGCATCGTTCCTGGTGGTCTGATGACGCTGTGCGCCAATGCCATCGTCGCGACGCTCGCGAACAACTGATCGGCGAACCCACCGATGTCTCAGACCGCCTCGGTCTGGCTTGTCTTGTTGGCGGCCCTGGTGGCCGCCAATTTGCCTTTTGCCAACGAACGGCTGCTCGCAGTGATTCCGATGCGTGTCGTTGCGAAAACGCTGGCCATGCGAATGGGCGAACTGGTCGTCTTGTATTTCGTGGTCGGCGCGCTCGGCCTGCTGTTCGAACTGCGCGTCGGCCAGATTGCGCCGCAAGGCTGGGAGTTCTACGCGGTCACAGCTGCGTTCTTCATCGTGCTCGCATTCCCCGGCTTCACCTGGCGCTACCTGCTCAAACACCGGAACTAGATCCATGGACGACGCCCATCTGAGAGAAGAGCGCATCGACAGCCGTGTGCTGGCCGAAGGCAATTTCCTGCATGCCCGCCACGACACGGTTCGTCTGCCCGATGGCAAGACCGCGACACGCGAATACGTGATCCATCCTGGCGCGGTCGTCGTGATCCCGATGCATGACGATGGTCGCGTGGTGCTCGAGCGCCAGTTCCGTTATCCGGTCGACCAGGTGGTGATCGAGTTCCCTGCGGGCAAGCTCGATCCGGGCGAGGACATCCTCTTCTGCGGCCAGCGCGAACTGCTCGAGGAAACCGGCTACAGCGCGACCGAGTGGGCGTACGCGGGAAAGATGCATCTGGCGGTGGGGTACTCGACCGAGGTCATCCACATCTACTTCGCGCGCGGGCTCTCGCTGGGCGAGCGCCATCTGGACCAGGGCGAGTTCCTCGACGTGTTCACGGCAACTCCCGACGAGCTGCTGGGCTGGTGCCGTGACGGCGGCGTGACCGATGCGAAGACGCTGACCTGCGCCCTGTGGCTTCAGAATTTCCTGTCGGGCGCATGGTCGCTCGACTGGACGGCGGGCACGACGCAAGACCGCGGTTGATAATTCGCGCATGAAGGTCCTCAACCTCCAATGCGCACACGGCCATGGCTTCGAAGGCTGGTTCGCGTCCAATGACGCCTTCGACACGCAGCTTGCGGCCGGCCTGGTCGAATGCCCGATATGCGGCGACACGGCCATCGTCAAGATGCTGTCCGCTCCGCGCCTGAACCTCGGAAATCCCAAGGGACCCCAGGCACAGGAAACGTCATCCAGGCACGCAGTGACCGAGGTCTCGTCGCCCGAGGCACGCTGGATGCGCGCGGTCCGCGAGCTGATGTCCAAGACCGAAGATGTCGGCGATCGTTTCGCCGACGAAGCCCGCAAGATGCATTACGGCGAAGCCGAGGAGCGGGGCATCCGAGGCCAGGCCACGCGCGAGCAGGCTGAGCAACTCCTCGACGAAGGCATCGCCGTGATGCCACTGCCGCTGCCTGCAGCACTCAAGGAAACGCTTCAGTAGTCACATCGGCGGGACGGTCATGCGGCGGCGTTGCCGGCGGCGCCTGCCAAGTCTTTCTGTGCCTGCGATCCCGACAGCGGCCGATCGGGCCGCACTCGAACGGCAGGAGGCAGCAGGGCCGCTACTGC